>DVMP01000121.1 GCA_018714925.1 Candidatus Allocopromorpha excrementigallinarum | reverse complement strand
GATTCTCCAGCAATTTTCTATAAATCTTAGTCAACGCCTCTGCCGCTGTATGAAAATCTATTCTGTCGCAATCCCGCAAGACGTACTGATTCTGCATAGTTTCATAGGCTCTGCATACCGCCTCATTACTGTCAGACTGTGTAAAGAAAATAAAATCAGACGGACAAACTCCGGGGATACCGTCAAGCCTCACCATTTCCTCTGTCATGCGGATTTCTATAAGGTCCCTCAGCCGTTCCTCATCAGCCAGAAGCAACTTTATCTTTGGATGGTCTGCGATTACAGCAAGATCATAAATATGTTTCGCCGCTTCAAATGCCCGGTGATTCACCTCGGAGTTTCGTACATACGCCTCTGCCGCAAAGAGCTTATCAATGAAAATGCGCTCCAGCGTGATTGTCTGGACAGGAAAAGGTTTCACGCCATACACTGTTTCCAGGGCAACTTTTTGTTCTTCTGTCGCCAGATCATAAAGCATAGCTGATACCTCCAATGTATCTACCGGCTCACTGATCGTAAAAGAAGTTGCCTCCACTTTTAGTTTTCCGAAACGCTGCAAAGCATCATTTTCATCAAACACTGTAACCGGATCATACGTATAAACCGCAATGACTTCTGAACGGTTCGTCCGCCCCTGAGACGCATCCCTGGGAAGCGAAACATATTTCTTTGCCGCACGCTCCAGGCGCTTGTCATTCTGTGTCCGGCTGCACTCTCTGGTATCCACCGATAAATCTATATCTTCTGAAAACCGGTTCGTTGTCCTCAACGCTTTATAAAGAGCGGTTCCTCCTTTGAAGTAGGCAGGAAGTCCAGCAGCCTGAAAAGCAGCCAGTTCATGCAGGATCAAAAGAACATAGTAATCTTTTTCCAGTACATCTGTCCGGTATCCGCTGCTCTCATGTATACTGTCAAGAATAAGCCGGAAAGCATTTTTATCCTCATGCAGTTTCATATCGCAGTTCCTCCCATATTTGCGGTGTGTGCCAGGCGCAGCACCGTACTATGATTATAATACTGATCGGCAAGGGCCAACAGGATTTGATAATTCAGCCCTTTTTTCTGAATATAGCCTGCAACCACTTCATAAGGATGATCCTCATCCACCGGCGCCTTTTCCAGTAAATCCAGCGCATCCAATATCTGAAGGTAATCCTTGTTCCCTGCTGTCACAGTGGCTTTTGGCGGTCGGATCACAACTCCCAGCTTTTTATCTGTCCTCATGCAATCCTTTGCCACATTGGTAGCCAGTACCCTTTCACGAGGCATCTGCGAAGTCAGCCCCATCCTGTGAAGGACTGTAAGACCGGTTTCGTATCCAATATCCGGCAGAAGATATTTATCTGCGATCAGACGTTCCTTGTTGATTCCTGTCTCACCAAAGGGTGTAACCGCAGTACGGTAATAGATTCCCTTCTGATAGCATCGCAGCTCCGGCATCATCCCGCCGTCCAAAATCCGCTTTACTGTTACAGCAGCAGCGGCAGACGCTTCTTTTTTCTGTAACTTATATTCTGCCGCGATCATCTCCGCAACCTGCCCGGTATAGATTGGAGTTCCAACCGGAATCCCGCCGAGATATTCACATACAAAATTTACATAAGTCTTTTTCATGTTCCGGCCTCCTTTTTGATATATTATATCCGTATTTTATCTCTTATATACGTTTATATTATATCATCGCTGTTCCAATTGTCAATCTTGCCAGATAATGAAAGCAGATACTGTTTTCAGAACAGATAAAAAAGTCCTTCAACGCTTCACAGACATATATTGCGATATTTTTTGAAAAGTCAAGGTCCATATCCACAGAAAGCCGAGGAAGGTAAAAATCATAAGGTTAATGGCTGTCCCTCCTTTTAAAGCGAGGCTGTCCGGTCTCCAGGCTGATTACCGCATACAGGTCACGGCGTACCCGTTCAATATATCCTTTGTCCATATATTTCCGTATCTGCCAGTCTGCCACGCTGTCCGAACCGGTCATTTTTACAAGTTACTCCCGCGTAAAGCAGCGCATTATGGCAAGTTCTCTGTAGAATTACATTTTTTCATCGCCTCCGTTTTTAGTATAGCTTGAAATGGGGGCTTACCCATATTAATGTTTTTCCCGGAAAGAAATCGTGATATAATGTCTTTTATACTGAAAATGATTTTTAACGGGGGAGCATATGACAACAGAGAGGAAGATACCATCCGGCGGCAAAAAAGCCGGATCCACGGCCTGCCTTCTGGGTACGGCCATGATATGGGGTCTCGCCTTCGTAGCTCAGCGAACAGGCATGGACTCCATAGGTCCCTTCTATTTCAGCGCCTTCAGAATGCTTTTGGGATCAGCCGCCCTGTGGGCGGTGGCTCTCATTGCCGGGATAAAAAACAGAAGCGGAGCCGATGAACCTCCCGCGGAGGAGGAAAAAAGACAGAACAGAAGGGCTCTGTGGACAGGAGGCGTTTCCTGCGGTATTATAATTTTTTTCGCCTCAAACCTGCAGCAAATCGGCCTTGTTTCCGTGGACGCGGGAAAGACAGGCTTCATAACGGCTCTTTATATTCTGCTTGTTCCCATATTCGGCATATTTCTGAAGCACAGGACCAGTATTTTCAACTGGGCAGGGGCCCTGCTGGGGGCTATAGGACTTTATTTCCTTTGTATAACCTCCGACTTCTCCATAAGCCCGGGAGACCTTACAGTCCTTATAGGAGCATTTTTCTGGGCTGTCCATATAATTTTTGTGGATCACTTCGCCCCAAGGGTAAACGCTGTAAAGCTGACGGCCGTACAGTTTCTGGTAGCCGGCACCATAAGTCTGGCTGTGGCTCTTTTCAGAGAAACCGTCTCCCTTGAGGCTGTACAGGGAGCCGGAACAGCCATCGCCTATACGGGGATAATGTCCACCGCAGTCGCCTTTACCCTTCAGGCCCTTGGTCAGAAAAACGCCAATCCCACAGCGGCGGCTATAATCATGAGCACCGAGGCTCTCTTTGCCACCCTGACGGGATTTGTCATTCTGGGAGAGACGCTTACGGAAAGGGAGCTTACAGGCTGCGCCTTTATGATGGCGGCCGTAATAATATCTCAGCTTCCTTCAAAGGGCAAAGCCCCTTCCCGGGAGCAGGAGAAAGGAGAGATGGATAATAAAGATGATGAAAAAAGAACTTGAAGAAAAGCTTAAAAAGCTGAAAACCATAATATCCGGATACGGTCAGATGCTGGTTGCCCTTTCAGGAGGCGTCGACAGCGCCTTTCTCCTTATTTTCGCCTGGAACATGTGGCGGGATGACAGGGTTGCGGCCCTTACGGCCTCAGGTCCCAACTTCGCCCCCGATGAAACCAGGTACGCGGCGGAGCTGTGCGACAGGCTGGGCATAAGCCATAAAACAGTTAACGTTGATTTCCTTATGTCTATTATAGAGGATAACCCTCCCGACAGATGCTACAGCTGTAAAAAAGCCATATTTTCTCTTTTAAAGGAGAGGGCCGATATGGTGGGAAGCGTCCTTGCCGACGGAACCAACCTGGATGATATGTCAGACTACAGGCCAGGCTACAGGGCCGTGGAGGAGCTGGGAGTTTCCAGCCCTCTTAAGGACGCCGGTCTTACAAAGGCTGAAATAAGAGAGGCCATGAAAGCCATGGCAGAGGAGGATTCCGTAATCAAAGGAGCCCTTGCCTTCGCGCTGTGGAACAAGCCCGCCTTTGCCTGTCTCGCCTCAAGGATTCCCTACGGCGAAAGGATAACAGTGGAAAAATTAAAGGCGGTATATAAGGCCGAGTCACTCCTCATGGAGGAGGGCTTCTCCCAGGTGCGGGTAAGACATCACGGGGATGTGGCGAGAATAGAGGTTCTTCCCGAGGACAGAAGCAGGTTCTTTGACGTGGAATTTATGGACAGAATCAATGAAGGTATAAAAAAATGCGGTTTTAAGTTTGCCGCTCTGGATCTGGGCGGCTACAGAATGGGGAATATGAATGAAGAGAAAAAATGAAAAATATAATATCAACGACAAAAACAGAACATATGACTTTGAGGATCTTGTGGAAATAATCTCAAGACTCAGGGCTCCCGGCGGCTGTCCCTGGGACATGAAGCAGACCCACGAGAGTCTGAAAAAATGTCTCGCCGAGGAATCCCGGGAGGTTATGGACGCCATTGACAAAAATGACGACGAAAACCTCTGCGAGGAGCTGGGAGATCTTCTCCTGCAGGTTATAATGCACGCTCAGATAGCCTCCGAGGACAGCCGGTTTACCATTGACGATGTGGTGCAGGGAATATGCGAAAAGATGATAAGGCGCCACCCTCATGTTTTCGGAGACGCCAAAGCGCTTTCCCAGGAGGAAAGCCTGAAGCTGTGGGAGGAAATAAAAAGGCAGGAAAAGGAGGGCTGAAGTCACTCCTTTTCATAGCCGTTTCTCCTGTAAAGGATCATAAAGAGCATTGCGGCAGCCACAGCCTCCGCCGCCATGACTCCGATTCCCAGAGGGCTTACAAGCTCTTCCCTTCCCTCTACTATGTTCATCATCATATCCATTACTATCCCGGTAAATATAAACCGGGATATTTCCTCAAGGGACTCTATCATATCGGCGAACATGGGAATAAGCATAAACACCATGAGAACAGGCGTTATTACAGTACCCGCGCTCACCTGATTTTTAGCGAATATTCCCAGTACCATGCCCACAAGGCAGCTTATCAGAGAGGCCAGCACAGTGGAGACCCCAAATGCCGCCAGATCTCCTCCGGACACAGTGTACCCGCTTACAGGAATAAGCAGGAAGTTTACTATTACCGTTGCCAGGAATACAGGGATAACGCTTCCCAGGAAAAACTCAAGACCGTTGACAGATGAAGTCATCAGGACCCTCAAAGTGTTTTTCTCCTTTTCCTCCGCTAAAAGCAGGGCCGGGCAGTAGATGCCTATCATACATATGCTCATTACCAGGCCCATGGCAAGGGCGTATCCGTTGGCAAAGCCTTCGGGAATCATTTCTCCTGTCATAATGCTTTCATAGAGAAATCTCATTATAAGGGTAAAGCCTACGGCAAAAATAGGCATTATAATACAGTTCTTTCCGAAAAAGGCCCTTGTTTTAGTGTCCATTATGGCAGCTACCTTGTTCCAGTGTACCGCTTTCATGACAGCCTCCTTCCCGTTACTTCGAGAAATACCCTTTCAAGAGTGGGCTCGCATGAATGTATGGCTTCTATCATGTCCTTTTCCAGCCACTGACCTATAATGGCCGCGCTTTCGCCGCTCTGCTCCAGAAGCCGCTCTTCTCCGTCTGAAAGAAGGACTCTGTATTTCTTCCTTTTATTGTACTTGAGGCATATTTCCTCCGGCGCTCCCATCTCCACTATGACTCCTTCGTTGAGGAGAGCCACTCTGTCGCAGAGCTTTGAGGCCTCCTCCATGTTGTGAGTGGTCAGGAATATGGCCATTCCCTGATCTCTCAGTCTGAAAAGCATGGAGTGAATCTCCGTGGCTGTGGAAGGATCAAGCCCTGAGGTGGGCTCGTCGAGAAAAAGCACCTGAGGCCTGTGGAGTACGGCTCTGGCGAGAATCAGTCTCTGAGCCTGTCCCCTGGAAAGCTTTCCCGCCTGTTTTTTTCTGTGCTCCGCAAGTCCCACCTCCTCCAGAACCTCTTCCACTCGCTCCTCGGGGACTCTCAGAATCCTGGCAAAATACTTCAGGTTCTGGTATACGGTAAGGTACTCGTAGAGACCGCTGTTATCCGTAACGATTCCTATTTTTTCGTAAATGGATTCGTCTATGCCGCCGGTGCTGACTCCCAGAATAAATGCTTCCCCTGAGGTCTGCCTCAGCTGCCCTGTCACTATCTTTATTGTCGTTGTCTTGCCCGCTCCGCTGGGGCCGAGAAATCCCAGTATTTCTCCCTTATGTATTACCGCGCTTATGTCCTTAAGAACCAGATCCTCTCCGAATTTCTTGGAGATGTGATCCAGGCGAATCATCTCTTTTTCCATTTATTTTCCTCCTTTTCCGCTGATATAATATCAGCATCCCGGAAAGAAAGCAATATAAAAGTTCTGTCTATGCCCCCCGAACTTCTTCCTCTGTATTCTCCCGCATCCGCTGAAATCACCGGCTTTCATGGAATTTAAAATAATCCTCCTCCCATGCCTTTTTCTGGTCCTCCGTAAGCTCTGTTCTCTTCACTTTAATATCCTCTGTCAGTCTCTCTCCGAAATCGGCGGTCACGGCGGCGCCGCCACGGTAATTAAGATGATTTCCCCGGTCCGTGGTGCATGTTTCCCAGTCAAAGCCGTCGGGATAGCGTACATTGTAATCGTAGTAGGCAAGACCGTACCTGTCTGCCAGAGCCCGTA
The DNA here is from genome assembly GCA_018714925.1 of Candidatus Allocopromorpha excrementigallinarum. GTDB lineage: Bacteria > Bacillota > Clostridia > Peptostreptococcales > Anaerovoracaceae > Lentihominibacter > Lentihominibacter excrementigallinarum. The sequence continues at coordinate 22,453 of DVMP01000121.1, read as the reverse complement.
CCGCGTTATGCCTTGCATATGTCCATGTATTGGCCGAAGGTACTGTGAGGAGCACCAGCTCTACCTCCTCTGCACGGCACATTTTCCTTATTCTCTCAAAGCTTCTTACAGAGGAGGCTTCCATTTCCTCAGGCTCTGAGGCGGGATCCTTCATGTAGCCGGGATCGCCCTCATATGGCTTTACCGCGTCGGAATAAACCATTCCCTTGTTGGTGAATCTGTATTTTCTGTTTACGTCTGTAAAGGAGGAAAGGCTCAGGTTTTTCCAGTTATCGTGATATCTTATAAGAGGCGCCTTGTAATTGAGAGCGGCTATAAAGGCGCTGTCTCCCTCCTTCAGCAGCTTTCGCCCCTTATCTGTGAAGCTTTTCCATATTTTTGAGGCCTTTTCAACCGCCCCTTTTTCCGCGGGGGAGGATTGCTCCGCGCTTTTCTCCGGAGATTTTCCCCTGAACATGCAGTCGGTTTCAAGGACTATGACATCGGGCTTCTGATACCTGAATATATCCCTTACGTCCTCCACGGCCTGAACCATCTTTTTCCCCGGCTGGCCTGCCACCGCCGAGGTTACTCCCGTGCTCATATACATGTCCACCGGAGATATGGCTCTGTAGACGTCGCTGTTTCCTACGAAAACCACGCTGAGAGAATCCGTGTCTTCTCCTCTGTAGGCTTTGGAAATACGGCTCTCCATACCGTCCTCCCCGCCTGTTCCGTCGGGAATGAAAACATTCGCCAGAAGACAGAATATCCACAGAAAGATTACCGTAAACACGGCGGCCCTTACAAATCCCTTTATGTTGTTCCTTAAGCCTTCTCTTTTTCTCACCCGGCTTCCTCCCTTAAAATTCCGCGTATATAAAAGCCATGCTTGTATGATTTCCTCCATATACTCCCAGTATAATTACGGAAAACAGCAGGCACATGTACAGGGGCCACCTTATGAACACCGGTCTGCCTGTTAAAAGCTTTAAAGGCTCCCGGCCTCTCTCCTCCATAACCGAAACCGTCAGCAGTATGGCGGAGGCCGCCAGGAGCACCACCATATCCTCAGCCCCGAAGCCTGTAAACATATCCGTCCCCTCCGGAAAAGGCGCGCTGAAAAGCCCAGCCGCAATTCCGGCTGTCATGTCCCAGGCTTTTGACAGAGTTTCAGACCGGAATATTATCATGCCGAAGCACACTATAAGGCATGTCCTGAAAACCCTGAATATATGAAAACCCCTTCCCTCTCTGTCCACTTTAAGGGCGGCTGCCGCGGCGTCAAAGGCCGGAGCCGCCGCACGTCCCGCCATCATAAGGATGTAGTAGTAGAGGCCGTAGAAAATATATTTCCAGCCTGCTCCATGCCACAGTCCGTTGCAAAGCCACACGAAAAAAAGGGCGTAGGCGGCAGGCAGAAGCTCCTTAACCCGCTGTGAGCTTATATACTTCGCGGTCTTTTCGCTTACCTTTCTGAAATGCTTCGAAAGGCTTACAGAGTAAAACACATAGTCTCTCAGCCAATGGCCCAGAGTAATGTGCCATCTCCGCCAGAAATCCTCTATGGAGACAGCGAAAAAAGGTCTCCTGAAATTTTCGGCTATTTCTATTCCCAGCATATGAGAGACTCCGCGAACCATGTCCATGCAGCCGGAAAAGTCGGCGTATATCTGCAGGGTAAAAAATATTCCTCCCGCCAGCAGAGCCGTTCCTCCAAAGCTGTCAGGCTCCGCGAATACAGGCGCCGCTATGAGTGCGGCCCTGTCGGCTATGACGAATTTTTTAAAAAGTCCCCATACGAACCTTATGCCTCCGTCCCTTATTTTTTCATAATCCAGATAATGAGGCTCTCTGAACTGACGGCAGAGAGGCTCGTATCTGTCAAAGGGACCCTCCACTATGTGAGGGAAATAGCACAGAAAGAGCATCAGCATAAAGGGATTTTTCTCCGCCTTTACCGTTCCTCTGTATACGTCAGCCACATAGCTTATGGCCATTAAGGTGTAATATGATATGCCAAGGGGCATAAGTATGTGAAAGACCGGTATGGGATGGCCTTTTCCAAAAAATGCCGCCAGAGAATTTACCACGTCTCCGAAGAAGCCCATGTACTTGGCTGCCACAAGACCTGCCAGGAGCATAATAACCGCTCCCGCGGCAGCGGCCTTTTTACGTCTGTCTCTTTTTTTCTTAAGGCTCTTCTTTTCCGACGGCTCCGCGCCCTTTAAAAGCTCTCTGAAATTCCTGTCCGTCCTTTGAATGTAAAGGGCCGCGGCGTATATTACAAAAGCCGCAACAGCCGGCATCCATATCAGCTTCCCGCACCAGAGGGCAAAGAACCCAAGGGAAGCCGCCAGAAGGACCGGCCACTGCAGCTTTTTAGGAAGGGCGAAGTAAAGTATCCCTGTTGCCAGAAGGAAAAACAGGAATGTTAATGTAGTATAGCTCATTGCTTATTCCTCTGCAGCTATCCTTTCCACCATCCTGGTCATCCCCTCAAGGGAGTTGAAATTTTCAGGGATTATATCAGTAACCTTTATTCCCGCGTCGAATTCATCCTTTATCTCGGATGCCAGCATCACTATGGTCATGGAATCCAGAACGCCTGAGTCCATGAGATCCTCTTTTTCCTCAAAATCAAATCCCGGCTTTACGCTTTTCAGTATCTCAATAATTCTTTCTCTTACATTTTCATTCATGGTTCTGTTCCTTTCAGATATTTTCCTTAAGTCTTGCTCTGTCTATTTTGCCGTTGGAGTTATAGGGCATCCTCCTGACTCTGACTATTTCGTCGGGAATCATGTATGATGGAAGCCTTTCCTCCGCTTTTTTTCTTATGGTGCCGGCATCCTCTCTCCTGCTTTCATAAATGAGAATTATGCGGCCTCCGCTGTCCTGTATAACCGCCGAGGCCTTTACTCCCTCAACGGCGTTGGCGGCGGCCTCTATTTCTCCCGCCTCTATTCGAAAGCCCATGCGCTTCATCTGAAGATCCTTTCTTCCCAGATACATAAGCTCTCCCCTGTGGTTCAGCCTGACCAGATCCCCCGTCCTGTACACCCTTTCGGGATAGCTGTCGTTAAGGGGATTCTGTATAAATGCCTTTTCCGTCTTCTCCTTGTCTTTGTAGTAGCCCTCCGCCAGAAAGGAGCCGCTCACAAGAAGCTCTCCCGCCTCTTCTTCCCGGGCCTCTCTTCCATCCTCTGTCACCACAGTTACCCTGCAGTTGTCACAGGCCCTTCCTATAGGCAGGCTCTCACGGTCCTCAAAGGCTCTGTCAATTATGTAAAAGGTGCATATATCCGTTGTCTCCGTCGGGCCGAAGAGATTGGCGTACAGGCAGTCCGGCAGCGCCTTCATCCAGTAGTTGAGATGCTTCACGGGCATAGTCTCCCCCGCGAAGAGAACCTTTTCCAGATATTCCGGCCTGCCGTAGGAAAAGACATCCCAGTTGGAAATTATCGCCATTGCCGAAGGAACCCAGTATATGGTGTTTATCCTTCTGCTGTTCATTACCTCTATGAGCCTCATGGGAAAGGCAAAGTACTCTCTCGGTATAATGTTAAAGGTTCCTCCGCACCTTAAGGTGGAGTAAAGGTCCGTTACGGACATGGAAAAATACAGAGGCGTCTGTGATCCGAAGGAGGTTTTTTCATCAAACCCGAACTGCTTCGTAACCCATTCCGTATAGCTTATAACGCTTCTGTGGGATACTGCTGTTCCCTTTGGGACGCCTGAGGAGCCGCTGGTAAAAAGAACGTAAAGAAGATCGGTATCTATCATCTTTTCCCTTACATCCTCCAGAAATTCCTCGTCTCTTTCCTCTGAGGCTGCATCCTCGGCTATGATTATTTCTCCACCTTTGAATACCTTTCCCGCCAGGCATTCTCTGCTTTGGGAGGCTATTACCGCCGCCGGATCCAGAGTCCTCATTATATCCTTTATTCTGCTCTCGGGAGAATTTACATCTATAACTGTGTAAAAGCCGCCGGCATACACGGCCGCCAGCATGGCTTCCACGCAGTCCACGCTCCTGTCGGCCATTACGGCTACAGGCTTTCCTCTTACAGCTCTGAGAGAGTTCGCCATCCTTTTGGCCTTATCCTCCAGCTGTGAAAATGAAACCTCCCTTAAGGGATCTGTAAAGCCTGTTTTTTCCGGGAAGCTTTCCGCCGTTTTCTCCAGATATTCAAGTACGTTTTTCATCTGTCCCTCCCTTCCGCGGTCTGTTCTCTCCGTCTGCCATGATTATCTCACTTATTTTTTTAACATTAAAGGAGGCAACCTATTAAAAAAGCTTTAAGAATTTCTTAATCTCTATCCGTTCTCAGTCGCCTTCTCCGGCCGGCCCCTTATAATGATACCCCCCCCCCCAAGATTATTTTGTCAATACCTTTTTTTGTATGCGCCACAATTAAAAAGACGCGGACCCTTTAACCGGCCGCGCCTTTTCTCGCTGCTTCAAAAGAATATATTACTCAGGCTTTTTGTCAGTCTTTTTCATCATGCTTCTGTATGTATCGGGATCCCAGAGCTTATCCTCCTCAATTCCTATGTCCGCCACTATTGTCTCTCCACAGTACAGGGGCGCGAACTTTTGAAGATGAACAGGCTTTCTGGCATGAAATGTTACGGTGAAATGCGCCTTAACGCTGTTAACGTCAATATACTTTTCAGAGGTCACATCTCCGCCCAGGCCTGAAGGGATATCGAGAGCGAAGACAAGGGTCTTTCCCCCGGCCTTCCTTTTTCCTGCCGACGCCGAATAGGTGTTTATGTATATTGCAGCCTTAAGAGCCGCGCCTGAAAGACTCCCGTGAAAGCCTGTTCCGTATATGGCGTCAACTATAATATCCGGATCAAAATTAAGCTCCATAAGGGCTCTGTCGTTTTCCTTCATGTCCAGGATTCTCGCGCCTGTTTCACACAGAAGGCGAAAATTTTCCCTGCTGTCTTCCGTTACAGGCTTTCCGTCTACCAGAACCGCCGTAACCTTCCAGCCTGCCTTCCTGAGAATTCTGCCGCAGACAAATCCGTCGCCTCCGTTGTTTCCCTTGCCGCAGAATATTACGGCAGAACGATCGTTATTGGACGATGTGTCTTCAGGGCGAGTATTTCCAAAGGATTCCTCCGCCACCATAGAAGAAGGGATTCCGGTTTCTCCGCCTGCCGGAAAGCTGTAGGCTTCCTTCTCCATTATGGCTTCCGCCGCGGCTCTGCCCGCGTTTTCCATCATCTGCCTGTATGAAAGTCCCGCGCTGTCAGCTCTCTTCTCAAGGATTTTCATCTGACCGCACGTAACAAAATGTCTTTTCTCCCCGGTCATATTGTCACCTCCTTTTAAAGGACCGTCAGATCCAGCTCCGTGTATCTCAAAAGGAACTCCTTCATTGTCTCCATTATGGCTTCGCAGCCTCCCTCTTTATCGGAGGCCATATTCATCGGCAGGATGGGGTCGTGAAGAGACTTTCTCAGGAGACACCAGCCCTCGGGAAAATTCACACGCACTCCCTCATAATTAGGCTCCTCCAGGCTGAGGCCCGGAGTTTTCCTGACCTTTTCCTCAAGCTCCTTAAGAACCATGTCCCCATAGGATGCGAAATCCGCTGCCTTTACAGGTATTCTTACCTCCCTTTCATCAGCCGGCTCCTGAAGAGCTTCTATAAGGCTGTCTATATTCCTGCCCTGTCTCTTAAGCACAGCCGCTTTGACAACTATTCTCGCCGCCAGATAGGCTCCGTCATCGAGAAAATAATTGTCGAGAAAGGCCGCGTGGCCCGATGTCTCTATTGCCAGGCCGCATTTCTTTCCCTCACGGTTAAGCCTGAGGCCCTCGTTTATAACGTTTCTGTAGCCTCTTTTAAACCTGTGATGCTCAAGTCCCAGTCTGTCCTGAAGAAAGCCTGTAAGCTGTCTGCTGGTTATGCTGTCGGTAACAACCACAGACCCCGGATAATCCTCTGATACTATCGCCGCCGCCATGGCCACTATGCCGTTTCTGGCTATCTGCCGCCCTCTGCCGTCTACTGCCGCCGATCTGTCCACATCTGTGTCAAACATAAGTCCCAGATCAGATCCTGTGGAAAGCACGCGCATGGCCAGAGCCTCCATTGCCTCAGCATCCTCGGGATTCGGGGCGTGATGAGGAAATGTTCCGTCAGGAGTAAGGAACTGACTTCCGCTTATATCGGCTCCCAGAGGCTCAAGAACCCTTGAGGCGAAAAATCCGCCGCCTCCGTTTCCCGCATCCACCGCTATTTTAAGTCCCTCAAGAGGCCTTTCATTTTTTATTCCTCCTTCTTTTTCCGCTCCGCGGGAAATAATATTCCTCAGATGAGCGCAGTAGGGAGTCATTATGTCAGCCTCCCGCGCGGGAAAGGTTTTCCGTCCCATTTCCATAATATATCCATTTTCATTGGAGGGCCTTCCCAGATGCTTTTCCCATGAGTCCTCATCCCGGGCCAGAGAAAGGATCTCCTTTATGTCAGCCTTGTCAAGGCCCCCCTCCTCCGTAAAGAATTTAAAGCCGTTTCTGTTATATGGAAGATGACTGGCGGTTATCATTACCGATCCGTCGCATTTAAAGCCTTCCATAATCGTTGCCATAAACATTGCCGGAGTTGAGGCCAGGCCGCAGTCGAGTATTTTCACGCCGTAAGGCCCAAAGCCGTCTGTAAGCCCCCTCAGCAGCGATTTTCCTGAGACCCTGGGATCCCGTCCTATGGCCACGGTTATTTCACCTGGCGCTTTTTCTTTTTTCTCACTGAGCCATATTAGAAAGCCTGCTGCTATATGGGCGGCTTCATCGGCGGTAAGGTTGGGCAGTTCTCCTTCCACTCCCGTTATGGCTATGCCTCTTATATCGCTTCCGTTTTGCAGCATTTGGTAATTCTTCATGTTATCCGTCTCCTTTTTATGGAAAGTTTCACTCTGCCTGATTATCTTCTCATCTAATTATACGATAAACACCTCTCACTTAAAAGCGGGGATTTCCATATCCGCCTCTCTTCCCTCCTCTTTATTTTTCCTCTTTTCCCTCCTGATCCTCAGCAGGCTCCAAAGGGTTCTCAGCACAGAGGAAGCGCCGAGAAGCGCAAGGCACAGAACAAACCATTTAAAGGAATACTCGGGACATACCTGTCCCAGTATATTAAAAGGCTTGTGAGAATAGTCCCATACATCCCATTTGTATATAAGATTGACGAGAATGCCCACAAAAAACTCTACAACGGTAAATATAAAGGCTCCGGTCAGGGCCTTTAAAACCATGGGCATCCTCCCCGCCTCCTCTGTAAATAAAAGGAATATAAGAAGGCAGGCTCCTCCCGTCAGCGCCATTGACCAGTGAGTATGTCCTCTGAAAGCATATTCAACAGCCGAATATCCGGCCGCGCCCATTAAAAAAATTATAAATCTCATATTATTATTATCGGTGATTTTTAAAGGCATAATCGTGTTATAATATGGTTAAGGGAAATCAAAAATTTTAAGAAGCCTGTTCTGAAATCTGAAATGTATCGCAGGCTGTATAACTGATTTTGATCTTTACAGATATATTAATTTTTACCTGTTTTAAAAAGGTGAAAACGGCTGCCCTCCGGCGTAGCAATACGCGGGCGGCAGCCGTTTTCTGTATTATTATGAAGTAAAGTTGGGCTTATTTATTAAGCGAGAGCCTTACCCAGGGCAACGCACTCGGCTTCTCCGTCGGCATCGGGAGTTTCATTGCACATAACGCACTCATAAGCCAGCTGAATTCCCTGGTCTCCGCATCTTTCCTCCCAGTTTCTCATCCATTCTCCGTCTCCCCATCCATAGGAGCCGAAAAGGGCTATCTTCTTTCCTCCCAGCTTTGACTCACAGTCTGTAAACATAGGCTCGAATTCCGTTTCCTCCAGAACCTCGTCTCCCATGGAAGGGCAGCCGAAGGCTATAGCGTCAAACTCGTTTATCTTATCAGGCCCAAACTGGGAAGGAGTGAAGACGGAGACCTCCGCTCCCGCGTCTTTTGCTCCCTCCGCCACCTTGTCGGCCATTATCTTCGTATTTCCCGTACCGCTCCAGTACACTACAGCTACTTTGCTCATATTTTCCTCCTTTTTGTAAAACATATGTGAAACGGCGTCGCCGTCTGCTGTCATGGTCATTTCTCTCAGTTAAGAGAGCTGTGCTGTGCCAGAGCCTCTTTAAGGGCTGTGGCGCTGCTGGTATGAACTCTCGCCACAGGTATGCTGTTTTTCTTAGCCTCCTGTGTAACGCTTCTAACCATTTTATGGGACACTGTGCTTATAAACAGTATGAGAAGGTCAGGAGTTCCCAGCTTTTTCTTAAGGGACCCCTGCTCCTTTGTAAAGACCTTTGCCTTACAGCCGCGTTCTCTGCATATGGTTTCGTACTGCCCTGCCATTCTTTCATTTCCGCCTATAATAACAACGCTCATCGCAATCTCCTTTCATGTGGTATTACAGCAATCTCATTGCCCTGTGTATAGATAATCCGTCAGGTTTCTTTCGTGTGTTAGTTATATCTAACCATATAGCCTTAAAAAGGCGGCCTCAGCCGCGGCAAACTTTTATCAGCTTGGTTAGCTTTAACTAACTTAGTGTAATTATATATGACCATGTCCGTCAGGTCAAGAAATAATCACTCTCCTTATTGATAATTTGTAGCGTTTAGACGTTTTCCGCCTTTCTCAGACCGCTGAAAAAGTATACAGCCAGCTCCGCCGGCAAAGTTATGAGCATAACAGGATAAAGCCATCTTACTCCGACGCTGCCCAGAAGCAGTCCGCCTATTACAGGGCCGAGACCCAGCCCCAGATCAAGACCTATGTAGTATGTGCCGTTGGCAAGGCCCCTTTTGCCGGAGCCTGCCAGCAATATGGCTGTGGACTGGCATACTGAGCACATGATACCGTAACCTCCCGCCATGAAAAAGGCCGCCAGCAGGAGATGTATGTTGTTCTCCATAAAGGCCAGGGCTCCTATGCCTCCTCCGGAGCTGAGACAGCCGGCAAAGAGAAACACCTTAAACGGCAGCTTGTCAAAGAGCCTTCTTAAAGAAAGCCTCAGTACCATAAGTATTATCGCATAGGCGGGAAAAAAGAGACTGACAGAAACAGCCAGACCCTTTGCTTCCACATAGTTTACAAGAAACGACTGGGTAATACAGTAGGGTATGGTAAAGAGCATGACGATCAGCGCTATGGGAATAACCCCCTTCTCCGCCAGTTTCATGTTCTTCAGAGGCGGAAGAAATGTCTTTCTTTTATTTTCCGGTGTTTCCGGCTCTCCCTTATCCTTTATAAACTGTATTACCACCATTATAAAAAGGGCGAAAACCGTAGCCAGCACAAAGGCTGCTCTGTAGCCCAGTCTCTGATAAACGCTTACTCCCACAGCAGGCGCCACTGCCATTGCCAGAGCGTTCATGGCGCCGTAAAGTCCCATTCCGGATCCGATCATGTCCCGGGGAAGCAGAGTTGACAGCCATGTGGATAAGCATATGGAGCAGCAGGCAAAGCCCAGTCCGTTGATTACCCTGGACAGAACTACTGTCAGAGGATCTGTGGCGAAGACATAGCCCACGCACGCGGCAATTAAAAAAATCGCTCCCCAGCACGCCAGATTGTATTTCCTCACCTTATCGGCCAGATTCCCCATAAATGGCCGGCACAGGAGGGAGCAGATATTCATAAGTCCTCCTATTATTCCCATCATAGCCGCTCCGGCTCCCAGCGTTCCGGCAAACCCTGTAATAAGCGGAGTTACCAGCATGGGACATGTCATAAAGAAAAAGCTTGCCGCCAGTATCAGTATTATGTCTCTGCTGTAAATTCTTCCTTTTGATGTCATTCTATCACCCTCTGTTACCTTTTGGCTCCATTATATCACATTTATCCTTTTAAACGTTGAAATTTCAATATTTTTATCATACATGGCCATAGAAAAAGTCCAACCTCTCTCCTTGAAGTCGGACTTTTGTCTGCAGTCTTAAGGGGAGCGCAATACCTCTCCCTTTGGCCTTTATCTATCAGTAGTTTTCCGTCTGTCTCTCAAAATAAGCCTTGGCAAACCCGCAGGTAGGACATCTGTCAGGAGCCTCCGGACCCTGGTGAACGTAGCCGCACTGTCTGCACTTCCAGCCCAGAGGAGCTTCTCCTTCAAAGGTTTTGCCTTCCTTAAGATGCTCCAGTATTCTGAGATATCTCTTCTCATGGGCAGCCTCAACCTTTCCCACGTTTTCAAACTTCACCGCCAGCTCCTCAAAGCCTTCCTCTCTGGCTTCACGGGCCATTCTCTTGTACATGTCGGTCCATTCTTCGTTTTCTCCTTCAGCCGCCCACTGAAGGTTCTGCGCCGTGTCGCCCAGTCCGTGGAATTCCCGGAACCACATTTTGGCGTGCTGCTTTTCCTGCTCGGCGGTTTCCAGGAAGATAGCCGCCGTCTGCTCCATTCCTTCCTGCCTGGCGATTTCAGCAAAATAAGTATACTTGTTTCTTGCCTGAGACTCGCCGGCAAAGGCTTCCATAAGATTTTTCTCCGTCTTCGTTCCGGCGTATTTGCTCTGAGCAGCGGAAGCCGCTTCCTCTACCTTTGTGAATTTTTCGGCAGGAGCCTTGCACACAGGACAGACTTCCGGAGCCGCCTCTCCCTCATGGACATAACCGCATACGGTACATTTAAACTTTGCCATAATTCTTCCTCCTTATTAAAATACAGCAACTGTAACCTGTCAATTTAAACCGGCCCTTCTTTGTTATTTCTTCTCTTCAGGCTCTTCTTCGGCATTTTCGTCATCTTCATTTTCAGCCTCGTCTTCAGCCGTCTCCGAATCCTCAAGCTCAGCCGTCTCGTTTTCCTCTTCAGGCTGCTCCTCTTCAGGCTGATCCTTTAAAGCTTTCCTTTCCTGCCCTTCATCCCTGCTGCTTTCCGTCTTCTCCCTGTAGTCATCGTAATCATCTTTCTCATCCTCCGCTTCACATGATGGAAGACAGTTCTGCTGAATCATGCTTATGATTTTGCCTATTCCGAATATTATTACCGCAGCGGCAAAATAGAGTATAAATCCTGAGATTATATACTGGATGGCTTCGGACCACATATCGGCAAAGGTCATTCCGTAGGAGGCTGTGTAGGTGTTTATATACAGTATATTGGCTATAAGCATATATACCGAAACAGCCGCGAAAACCGCGGAAATAACGTACATTACCTTTACAAGGGCCGATGCTCTGCCTTTTGGTGACTCTTTCCTGTCTTTCATAATACAAATACCTCTCTTATTTTAAAAATTTTTAAAGATTATTTCCCCCTGATTATCTTCCTCTTCTGTGTTTTTTCTGTGTTGGAAATATTTGCAAAGTGTGTTTTTTATTTTGATCCGCCGGCAGGCGGCGCAGCAGGCTTCTGCTTCGGCGCGGTCTTTGTTCCGTCTACTATGCCTGTGAGGGCGCTGGCCAGACCGGCCATTCCCTGTATCTCCGCAGGGATTATTATCTTCGTGGCTCTTCCGTCAGCGGCCTTTTCAAAAGCCTCCAGGCTCTTTAAGGTAAGAACCTCTTTGGTAGCCTCAGCGTCGCTGAGCATTCTAAGACCTTCGGCAGTGGCCTTCTGGACCATTTCTATGGCAGCCGCTTCTCCCTCCGCCTGCTTGATGGCGGCTTCCTTGGCCGCTTCAGCCTCAAGAATTACCGCTTCCTTGTTTCCTTCCGCTATGAGTATGGCCGACTTCTTTTCTCCCTCGGCCCTGAGTATGGCTTCTCTTCTCTCTCTTTCCGCCCTCATCTGCTTTTCCATTGCAACCTGTATATCCTCAGGAGGATTTATGTTTTTCACTTCAACGCGGTTTATCTTTATGCCCCAGGCGTCGGTGGCTTCATCGAGAACGAGTCTTATCTTGGAGTTTATATGCTCGCGGCTTGTAAGAGTGCCGTCCAGCTCCAGCTCGCCTATTATGTTTCGCAGAGTAGTGGCCGTAAGATTTTCTATGGCTGCCATGGGATTTTCCACGCCGTAGGCATAGAGCTTCGGATCGGTAATCTGAAAGTATATGACCGTGTCTATCTCTATTGTTACATTGTCCTTGGTTATTACAGGCTGAGGGGGAAAATCTATTACATGCTCCTTGAGAGACACCTTTCTCGCCACCTTGTCTATCAAAGGTATTTTAAAGTGAAGCCCCACCTGCCATGTCATGTGATATGCTCCCAGCCTTTCTATAACATAGGCGTTGGCCTGGGGAACGATTCTTATATTTGTAACTATAAGGGCGATAACTATTATCGCCAGGATTACTATAAAAATTATGGTTCCTATTGATATTCCCGCTGAATACATTTTTATTCCTCCTCGTTTCTTTCCTTGTCAGCTTTTTCCTTATCCTCAACTGTAAGAGTTACTCCTCTTACCCCTTTGACTATAACCACCTTTCCCTTTTCTATGGTTTCCCCTTCCTCGCATACGGCTGTCCATACCTTGCCGTCGGCCTTTACCTGTCCCGGCTGCAGATGAGAAACCTTTTCAAGAACGATTCCCTCCTGTCCCGTTACAGCATCCACGTTGGTCATTTCCACCCTGCTGTTAAGCTTTCTTTTTACTACAGGTCTTGTGAAGATCAGCAGAATCAGGGAAACGCCTATAAAGACTATAACCTGAAGGGCCGCGGAGCCTCCCGCCAGAGCCGTTACCGCCGCTGCCGCCGCGGCGAAGGCAAACCATATTGAGGTAAGGCCCTGGGTCAGGGCCTCTATAAGAGCCAGAACACCGGCTGCTATAAGCCAGATAATGGCGGCGCTTACAGTTATCCCCAGTAAAGTCATTTCTTCCTCCTGTATCTTTCCTTTGATATGATGTATTTATTAACCATTTCGTCCATTTCTTCTCTGGTCAGAAGTCCGGATTTTCTCAGAGTTCTCAGGCTTTCCACATATCTGTCTCCTTCAGGGGCCTTTAAAGGAACATTCTCCCTGTAGCTGCCCTCGGGAGCGGCCGCTTCAGCGGCGTCTCTTCTGGCCTTTCTCCGCCTGAATTCTTCCTTTCTTCTTTTATTCTCCTCTTTTCGGTTCTGTCTCCACCTGTCCTTTGATGAGGCTTTCGCCCCGGCTTTTCTTCTCGCCCTCCGTCTGGACACCACTATGAGCACTATCACTGCTATGACAATCAGAAAGGGAATCAGCGCGGCAAATATTCCTCCTACTATATATCCCGCGTAATACCCCGCCGAGCCTTCCCCCTGGTCCTGATAGGAGTCGTCCTCCGGGCTTGAAGCATCGGAAATGCCTGACAGCTCTTCATCGTATCCGAAATCGTAGAAGCTGTCGGCTATGGACAGGGCTGCCGCGTCCATGTCCTCAGCCCTGTAGGAGGCGCTGTTTCCTGAAAATACCAGCAGCTTGTTTACCACAGACTCCGACGCCGTTATGTATATAAGCTGCTGAAAATCCTCTCCCGTGCCGTTGCCGTCCAGGTCTCCCCTGAGGTCCGCCACAACCTTAAGATACATTATCCACTCGGTCTGAACCGTCTCAGGCTCGCTCAGAGAAACAAGGCTGAAGTCTCCGTTCTCACTGTAAAAATCCCTTATGGCCGACTCTCCGTAATCATCGTAATAAGTGAGAGCCTCCTGATAATCCTCGTTAAAATAAATATAATCGGAGATTTCCTCTACGCTGAAATATATATTAAGCTCCGTATAAGGATCTCCGGATCCGCTGTCGCACCTGACTATGCGCTCGAACCTGCCGCTGCTTTCAGAGGGATCCGCTTCCTCCCAGTTCCACCCGTCCGGCAGCTCCAGATTTATAAGATCGTCTCTCAGGTACACCGCCTCCGCTCCGAAAACCGGGACGCACAGAGACAAAGCGAGAATCACGGCAGCCGCCGCCGACAAAAGCCTTCCTGCTCTTTTCCTCACGCTACACCTCCGAAAACTTAAGTCCCGGAACCTTTCTTCCCAGAAGCCTTTCAAGTCTGTCCTGCTGTTCCTTTCTCGCCACATCGTAGCCGTACTGATAGAAGTCCAGCACGTCCGCGTCCTTTACCACCTCTTCCAGGGGCGTTCCTATTTCTCCCTTCCTGCTGTGATTTTTAACAGCCAGGGCTATCTGCCGGATCTCCTCCTCTTCAAAGAGGCCAGTTCCTCTGAGAAAGTCCTGTACAGGAATGTATCCCGCTTCGGCATGGCCCTCCTGCTTTCCCGTTATTATCCTTCCGTAGTCGTGGCATGAGCCTGCCGCCGCGGCGATAACGGGATCTATCCCCCGCCTTTCGGCTATAATGTAGCAGAGCTTGGCGCAGCTTGAAATGTGAACCCTCTCCCAGTCTATAAAGTGAGATCTTTCCGGCACAAGCTTTTCGTACTTATCAATCTCCTTCAATAAAGCGCTCTGTAATCTCAGTATTTTTTTCATCTTAACTTCTTCCTCCTTGCTGCTCTCATAATGACGCATATTATTACAAAAATAGCCGCCGTTATATATCCTGCCGCCGCCGCGGCTCTGAATCCTGATGTCAGCATATCCAGAAGGGCGTTTTCCAGAGACGAAAGCTCTGCGACCCCTGGCTGTGCCGGCTGTCCCGCGGAAAGGAGCATAAAAGCCGAGGCGGCTGTCGCCGTAGCGGCAGCGCACCATATGAGCCCCAGCCTGCTTCTCCGGAACATAAACGCAAGAGCGGCCACACAGATAAGACAGAGAATGACGGCTGCCGCACGCTCCGCGACTCCTGTAAGAATTCTCACTCCCTCTGCCGGCTGCAGAGCCTCTTCAGCCGCCCGGCCTCCCAGAGCATCGTATTCTCCCACCAGGCTGTTGAGATCCGCCGTAATATCGGGAGCCTCTCTGAGCAGCTCCTGCTTCATAAACTCCTCTTCCAGAGGCGAGACAGACTCTCCTCCTTCTGAATTAACCTCCTCCACTCCTCGCGTAAAGGCGTTCATAAGCTGATCCGTTCCTATTTCTGTATAAGGGTTTCCGTATATTTCATGATCTATTGCAGCTTCAACGTAATCTGTAAAAAAATCCGTCATGGCATCTGTCCTCATTACGGACATTACCATCTCCCCGTACTCTCCTCCCATGCTTACGGTGCTCTCTCTCAGAGCCTCCTCAACCATAGCCTCTACCAGATTGTTTTCCTCCACGGCCTTCCTGAGAGACTCCTCAGACAAGGCTCTGTCAAAGGCAAATGCCGCCATTAAAAAGACTTCTCCCGCCAGCAGGGCTGCGGATATAATTATCGCTCCGATTATTTTAAGTGCTCTCATGGTATTTCCTCTTACCGGTCTTATTTTATGTATCGCGCCTTTATTGTATCACGGCAAAGACTGTTTTTATATGTTAAATTTATTATCTTCTTATTAAATAATTTTAAAAAAAATCGAAAGCCGCGGGAGAAAACCTCCCGCGGCTCCTTCAGCTCTTTACTCCTGCCGTCTTATCAGTCGTAGTAATCCGCTCTGTCAACATCCTTGCTTATAATGCTTCCTGTGGCTCCGTCTATTTCAAATTCATATTCATAGCCGCCGTAATAAATCTCTATTCCGTACTCCAGCCTTCCGTCGTCATAGTCCCTCTCAGCCTTGACTATATCTGATGAGGAGGCTCCCGACACCTGAGCGAGAGCTGTGCTTTTTGCCTTTTCAATGCCTATGTCCGCCGACGAAGCGTAGCCATAGGACTGAGACGGCTGAGCCGCCTGAGTCTGCGGCTCCGGAGTCGCCGTTTCCGTCACAAGGCGGTCTGACGCGGTACTGTCCGCGGAGGAGCTATGCTGATATCCTTCCGCTATGTCTTTGCTTCTGTCGAATATGGTTCCGTCGGCAGCGGATATTTCAAAGTCATATTCGTAGCCGCCGTATATTATCTCCACATCGTATTCCTGTCTGCTGTCATCCACATCCTTGCGGAATTTCGTTATATTTTCCTGAGAGGCTCCCGGCACCTGGCCCAGGGCTATCTCCTTTGCCTTGGCTTCTCCTATGTCCGCCGCGGAGCCGCCTCCCGCGGCCGCGTATACGGAAGCTCCCGCCATGAGAGCCACCGCCGCCGCTATTATTCCTATTTTTACAGGCTTGCTTATTCTTCTCTTGTTTTCCATTTTATATACCTCCGTTATTTCCATGTGGCTTTTCTCTTACCTTACGGCTTTATAATATACCGGTGAAATTAACGGAGAATTACCCGTTCATTAAAATTAAATTAAAATGGAATTCTTAAGATTAAAATTCTCCTCAGTCGTCTATCTCCCACTTGAGGATGTTTCCCGTTGTTCCGTCTATTTCAAACTCGTATTCGTATCCGTTGTAGTATATGCTTCCTTCATATTCCGTCCTTCCGTCGTCGTATTCGGTCTCCATTTCGCCTATGTTGGCGACTGTGGCCCCCGGCACTCTCTCAAGAGCTATGGCCTGAGCCTCCTCCCAGCTTATGACACCGCCGCCGGCTGAGGCGTCGCCTGATTCTCCTCCGGCTGAGGAGGAGGCGCTCTCCGAAGCTTCCTGAGACGTTTCCCCTGAAGGAACAGTCTGCTCCGCGGAACCTCCTTCTCCACAGCCCCATAAAAGCAGAGAGGCCGCAAGAAGGGAACAAAGCAGCCATGCCTTAACCAATGGTCTGAGACGGTATTTAATGGATTTTTCAGTATTCTTACTGGTTTTTTTCATATTAAACGCTCTCTCCATTTTTTGAAACAGGTATGAAAACACTGAAGCAGCTTCCCCGGCCCGGGGAGCTTTCTCCCCTGACGAAGCCGCCGTGGGCCTTTACAAGGGCCTCCACCATGGAAAGCCCCAGTCCCGAGCCTTCTTCACTTCGTGAAGCGTCCACTCTGTAGAATCTTTCCCATATTCGTTCCAGCTGATCCTCTTCTATGCCCTTTCCTTCGTCTCTTACTCTGAGACAGGCGTATCCCTCCTCTTCGCCGAGGCTTATGAATATTCTGCTGTGAGAACCGTCCTCTTTCCTGCCGTACTTCATGGCGTTTTCCACAAGGTTAAGAATAACCCTTATGAGCATCATCTCGTCTCCCGCCACTTTGATCCCCGGCTTTATAACGGTTACAAGCTCCACGTCATGCTCGGCCGCCACAGGCTCCTGCTGCTCCGCCACGCTTTCGCATACGGCGCTGAAATCTATTTCTTCCATGTTGAGAGGGAGTCTTCCGGCGTCGCTTCTGGCCAGAGTGAGAAGTCTGTTTACAAGACTGTTCATTCTCCTTGCCTCTCTGTTTATAACCTTAAGTGCCTTTTCCCTGTACTCTTCGTCTTCAAGGGCGTAGTCGCTCTGGGTTATTATTACGGCAAGAGGAGTTCTCAGCTCGTGGGAAACGTCGGAGGTAAACTGCTTTTCCTCGGAAAAGACATTTTCCAGCTTTTCAAACATACCGTTAAAGGTACGGGCAAGCTTATATATTTCGTCCTTTCTGCCGTCTTTCCTGTCCAGCTCTATTCTCCTGGAAAGGTCGGCGTCTCTGCTTATTTCCTCAGCCGTATCTATTATGTTCCTTACAGGTCTGAAGCCTCTTCTGGTTATAATATATCCTCCCAGGGCCGCCAGAATCACCAGGGCGGGAAAGCCTACAGCCGAAAGGCTCAGCATAAAGGAAAAACTGCTGTGCTGGGCAAAATCCTTTACCACTCCCCGCACCCATATATGCTTTCCGTCTATATAAAACTGCCTGTCATACACGTACCAGGTTTCATTGTCATCTCCGGTCAGCTTTCTGACTCCTCCCTCATTAAGAGCCGGAAGGCTTGAAACCTCCGCGGGCCGCCGTCCTTCTATAAGCTCCTCGTCGTCATCGTAAACGCTGATATATACTCCGTCGTCGTAGAAATTAAGATCGTTGTCTATTATAAATGACTCTCCCGCCCCCTCTATTTCTCTGCTGGCGTCCTCCACAGAGTCGGTGAGCCTGGATCTTGCCATTTCACTGGCTCTGATATTGCCTGTGTAGGCCAGTATAAAGAGAAAGGCTCCCGCCAGGATTATGAGAAATATGGTGTACCATATGGTTATTCTGGATGTTATGGACAGTTTTTTCATAAGGCTCCTCTACTTCACCATGTATCCCGCGCCCTTGACTGTAATTATTTTCTTCTCGTCAAAGCCGTCGTCCACCTTTTTTCTCAGATGGCATACGTATACATCTATTACGTTGGAGCCTCCGTCATAATCGTAGTTCCATATATGGTTGGAAAGCTTGTCTCTTGAAAGGACCTTTCCCTCGTTTTGCATCAGGTATTCGAGAATATCAAACTCTCTGGCTGTAAGTGATATTTCCTTTCCGTCTCTCTCTACCCTCCTGGCGGCGGAGTCGAGGGTAAGATCTCCCGAGGTCATTACGCTGCTGGCTCTTTCGCCGCCGCGTCTTATCATGGCCCTTATTCTCGCCAGAAGCTCGTCAAAATCAAAAGGCTTAACGAGATAATCGTCAGCTCCGGCGTCAAGGCCCGCCACTCTGTCCTCAACGGTGCCCATGGCAGTCAGAAGAAGCACCGGCGTCTTGTCTCCCGCCGCTCTCATCTTCTTCAGGACGCCTATTCCCGTAGTGCCGGGCAGCATTATATCAAGAATTACCCCGTCGTATTCGGCGCATCTTATGAAATCCAGAGCGTCGTCTCCCGTAAAGCATGAGTCTACGCTGTAATGCTCATTGGTAAGCTTTCTCACTATTATTTCATTGAGATCCTTCTGATCCTCCACTACTAATAATCTCATAGGCTGTTGTCCTCCTGCTGTAATTTTATCAGCCCGGCATTAAAAAAGCATTAAAAACAGAAAATTCCATGGTTTTATTTTTTAATGCTCTCTCTTTCCCCGTTCCGGACCGTAAAGTTGTCTATGAGGCGTGTTTTTCCTATATATACGGCCAGAGCTATGAGATCTCCATCCTCCACGGTCTCTTTGGGCTGAAGGGTTGCGCCGTCTACGGCCTCCACATAATCAATTCTCGCCAGAGGCTCCTTTTCTATAAGCTCTCTCATGGCTTTTTCGATGCGGCGGCCGTTTCCTTCTCCACGGCGTATAAGCCTCCTTCCCTCCACAACAGCTTTGTAAAGCACGGAGGCCGCCTTTCTCTCCTCTTCCTTGAGGTAGGCGTTTCTGCTGGACCTGGCCAGACCGTCCTCCTCTCTTACTGTAGGGCAGCCCACTATGGTTATTCCGAAGGCCATGTCTCTTTCCATCTGTCTTATGACGGCCAGCTGCTGGGCGTCCTTTTCTCCGAAAAAGGCTTTGTGGGGAGTCACTATGTTAAAGAGCTTACTCACCACTGTACATACTCCTCTGAAATGGGCGGGCCGGCTTCTGCCGCACAGCTGCCTTGTCATTTCCGAATCCATGTCAACATAAGTGGCCGACCCGGCCGGATACATTTCCTCCACGGAAGGATGAAAGACCATGCTGCATCCGGCCTTTTCAAGAATTTCCCGGTCTCTTTCGAAGTCTCTGGGGTAAGCTTCGAGATCCTCTCCCGCTGAAAACTGAGTTGGATTGACAAACACCGAGGCTACGGTTCTGTCGCACTGAGACACGGAGGCCTCCACCAGAGATACGTGGCCCTGGTGAAGGGCTCCCATGGTGGGCACCAGACCTACCGTAAGACCGGCCTCCTTCCACCTTTTTACCTGTTTTCTCACCTCATCTTTAGTCGTGGCTGTTATCATCTGCTTTCACCTTTACACTCTGTACTTTTCCCTCAGCTCCGCCATTATACCTTCATCTATTTTAAAGGAGTGCTCTTTTCCCGGAAAAGCTCCCTCGCCGACCTCTCTGTGATAGGCGCTGAAGGCTTCAGAGAGGACTCTTCCGCCTTCGGCGAAATGCTTTACAAACTTAGGCACATAGTCTGTAAAAAGACCCGCCATATCCTGCCATACAAGAACCTGACCGTCGCAGCCCGCTCCCGCTCCTATACCTATTGTGGGGATGGTCAGTCTCTCCGATATAAAGGCAGCCAGATCCGCGGGAACGCACTCGAGAACAACTGCAAAGGCTCCCGCCTCCTGTACATCCATGGCGTCGAGAAATATTCTCTCCGCGGCCCGCAGGCTCTTTCCCTGAACCTTGAAGCCTCCGAAGGCGTTTACAGACTGAGGCGTCATTCCTATATGTCCCACCACCGGTATTCCGGCGTCGGTTATGGCCTTTATCTGCTCCTTAACAGCCGCTCCTCCTTCGAGCTTTACGGCGTTTCCTCCTGTTTCCTTTATGAGTCTCCCCGCGTTTACCAGGGCATCGTAAACCGACGTCTGATACGACATAAAGGGCATGTCTATTACCACAAAGGTATTGGTGCAGCCTCTTACAACAGCGGCCCCGTGATGTATCATGTCCTCCATGGTCACTGAAAGGGTATCGGGATATCCAAGCATGGTGTTGCCCAGAGAATCTCCCACAAGTATGGAATTTATCCCCGCGGCGTCAATTATCTTGGCGGTGGAATAATCGTAGCATGTGAGCATTGAGATCTTTTCTCCTTTTTCCTTCATACCCATAAGACTCGCGACAGTGTTTTTCATTTTTCTTCGTCCTTTCTCAGCGCCTCCTCCATCCCGGCATAATTTCTGTCCGGGTGTCTTTCCCGCGCCAGCTTCACAAGTCTGAGGCTCAGCAGTATATAAAGCTGCCTCTCCTCTTTATTTTCAAGACAATCCAGATGCTTTTCCACCGTAGATACGTCGTTTCTCTCAACAGGTCCCGTAAGACTGTCCCTGGGCCCTCTCCGAGCCGTATGCTCCATATTCCCGATAAGTATGGGAGAGAGAGCCGCTAAAGCCTCTTCCCGGGAAAATCCGCACCGCTCCATAAGCTCGAGGCTCTGGTCCGCAAGGCCGCAGACAAGATTGCTTGCCGTGGCCGCCGCGCAGTGGTAGAGCGTTTTCTTCGACGCTTCTATTTTTTTCACGGGGTTTCCCGCCGAGGCTATGAGGCTCATTACCTCGCTGAGCTTTTCTTCGCTTCCCTCAACGGCAAAAAAAACATCCGTCAGCTCCCTGTAAGCTTTAAACTTATCGCTTACAGCGAACAGCGGATGGACCGAGTATCCAAAGGCTCCCTTCTCTTCAATGGCCGGAAAGGCCTCGCGAGAGGTCAGGACGCCACTGCAGTGACATATTATTTTCCCCTCTACGCCGCATCCTCTTATGTCCTCCCAGACGTTTCGGATGCTTCCGTCGGGAACAGTGAGAAATATTATATCGCACTCCCTCACCAGTTCCTCTTTGCTTCGGTATAAATGAGAATCCGTAAACTCCGACGCCTGCCGCGCCGAATAGCTGTGAAGGCTGTAATAGCCCTTTACATGAAGGCCCTTCTCTTTAAAGTATTTTCCCAGAGAACAGCCTGCTTTTCCTGCTCCTATAAAACCTATATTCAGTTTATCTCCCTCCTCCCTGGGCCCCGTTTGCCGGGACCGGTTAAATGCCGGAGGCGAGGCGACATCCCTTCGTCTTGTTCCTTTCCGGATATAAGCTACAGGAAATGAATATGTCCTTTTAAACTTTACGATTGGTATAGTTTCTTTATTTGAATACCACCCATCCTCGCATATAATATCACATATGGTGATAAAAATAAAGGAAAAAAACACCCCGGGTATTAATGAACCCCGGGGCGTCTGTTCTCAGAAAAATCTTCCTTCCTGCGGCCTTTCCGCGAAAAATGCGCTTTCACTGTCATCAGTCGTAAACCGACTCTCTGTCCATCTGGAGAATATCTCCTGTGGCCGCGTCTATCTCAACATCATATTTCATCTCATTGTAGATGATCTCAACATCGTATACGTATCTTCCGTCGTCGTAATTGGCATAAGAGCTTACAATGTTATCCGCCGTAGCTCCCGGAGCCTGTCCCAGAGCTATTTCCCTTGCTCTTTCCAGACCTATGTCCGTGGCCGGAGCCGTCTGCTGACCGGCTGCAGGCGCTGTCTGCTGGCCGCCGCCTACGTTCTCGGCATCCTGGCCTACCACCGCGCCGTCCTTGGCGGCTATAACGAATTCATATGACATTCCGTCGTATACAACGCGAACCTCGTACTGGGACCTTCCGTCATCCAGCTCTTTGAGTACCGGCTCTATCACGTTTTCTTCCGTAGCTCCCGGAACCTGGCTGACCGCAATCTGCCTGGCCTCCGCTTCGCTTATACCTCCGATAACTCCCATGGCGTTGGCCGCTATAAGGCCTATTATAACAAGAACTACCACTACCGCGGCTGCTATTATCCCCACCTTCTTTTTCTTTGAAGGCTTTTTTCCTTCTCCTGCGCCTTCGGCCTTCGCCTCTTCTGCCTTAAGATCTGTCTCCTTTTCCTGCATGGTTTCTTCTGTGCTCTTCTTTTCCTTTTCCGTCATGATTTCTCCTCCTTCATTGTCGGTAATGTAAAATTGATTTAATATTTCTTTTGTATGTCTGTATATTATAACACGAAAATTAACATAAAATTATCCCAACATTAAAAATTGATTAATTTGG
>DVMP01000120.1 GCA_018714925.1 Candidatus Allocopromorpha excrementigallinarum | reverse complement strand
GGCTCAGGGCATGGAGTAGGCATGAGCCAGTACGGCGCCGACGGCATGGCGAGAGAAGGGTACGATTATAAGGAAATTCTCTCTCATTATTACAGCGGGACTGAGGTTTACTAGGAAGTTTTCTGAAATTTGTCGGAATTTATTATATTTTTCCGACAAATTTTACTTGCAGTTTTTTCGTCGGTATGGTATTATCATTTAAATCGTCAAACTTTTAACGAGGAGGTGTATAAAAATTATGAATGGTTACGCGATGCTGAAAATCGGAGAATCAGGGTGGATAGAAAAGGAAAGGCCTGTCTGCGGCCCTATGGACGCCATATGTAAGCCCCTGGCAGTGGCTATCTGCACTTCCGATGTGCATACTCTCTGGGAGGGAGCCATCGGAGAGCGTCATAACATGATACTGGGACATGAATGCTGCGCCGAGGTTGTGGAGGTAGGATCCCTTGTAAAGGATTTCAAGCCGGGAGACAGGGTGCTTGTTCCCGCCATTACTCCAGACTGGAACTCTCTGGAGGCTCAGGCAGGATATTCCATGCACTCCGGCGGTATGCTGGCCGGATGGAAGTTCTCAAACTTTAAGGATGGAGTTTTCGCGGAATTTTTCCATGTAAACGATGCTGACGGCAACCTTGCTCTTATGCCGGCGGACATGCCCGCGGAAGACGCCTGTATGCTGTCGGATATGGTTCCCACAGGCTTTCACGGCGTAGAGCTGGCTGACGTACAGTTCGGAGATTCGGTGCTGGTTATCGGCATAGGGCCTGTAGGGCTCATGGCCGTGGCGGGAGCCAATATGCGCGGAGCCTCCCGCATTATCGCCGTAGGAACCAGGCAGGTATGCGTGGACGCGGCCAGAGGCTATGGAGCCACTGATTTCATCAGCTATAAGGACGGCTCCATTGAGGACCAGGTTCTTTCCATGACAGGAGGAAAAGGCGTAGATAAAATCATCGTAGCCGGAGGAGACTGCGGCACCTTTGACTCTGCTGTAAAATGCCTTAAGCCGGGAGGAAATATCGGAAATGTAAATTACCTGGGAGAAGGAGACTATGTAAACATCCCGCGTGTGGAATGGGGTGTGGGAATGGGCCACAAGCAGATTACAGGCGGCCTCATGCCGGGCGGCCGATTGAGAATGGAAAAGCTGGGCTCCCTTGTTACCGCGGGAAAGCTGGATGTTCATCCTCTCATTTCCCATGTCTTTAAGGGCTGGGAGCATCTGGAGGAAGCTCTCTTCCTTATGAGGGACAAGCCTCGCGATCTTATTAAGCCTGTTGTAATAATTGAGGACTAAATTCACAGGGTAAAAAGCGTCAAAAAAGGAGCCGGCGGGTGAGTTTAAGGAACAGGCCTTATTCCCGCGGGCTCCCTTTATTTTACCGTTTAGCTGCTCTTGGCAAGTCTGTCAACCTCTATGGCTCTTTCTCTCAGCTCCTGTTCAAACTCGCAGCTGGCCTCGTCGAGAACTATACCGTGAGCAACGGTGTTGTCGCTGTCAGGCTCGACGCATACGAAGGTAATAAATCCCTCAACGTTCTGTCCTCCCGCTATTTCACACACAGCCCTTACATGGACCATAAGGCTGGTTGTTCCCGCCTTTACTATACGCCCGTGTATTGTTATTACCTCTCCCTTGTGCACAGGCTTTTTAAAGGTAAATCCATGTACGTTGACGCATACGATCTCTTCAGGCCTGCCGTGAGCTATGGCGGCTGTTACAAAGCCGGCTTCTACAAGCCATTCTGCCGTTCTTCCGGCAAAGAGTGTTCCGTGGTGATTAAGGTCTTCCGACTTTACAAGATGAGAAATCATTATGTCTTTCATTCTAATCCTCCATAAGTTTAAGTTTCCGAAAAAATACCATTAAAATATTAACGAGGCGATGTTATCATCGCCTCAGAGAGTTTAAAATATTTTTGACTAAAAATCAAGGAAATATGCTCCGGTATACATTATTTTTTTCTAAAAATTTCAAGATATTATTAAGACTTTATCAGAAGCCCAGCCCGAAATTTTCCTTTACCCTTTTCATGGTTTTTTCAGCTATTGCTCCGGCCTTTTCGGCTCCCAGGGTAAGTATGTCTTTAAGCTCCTGAGTTTCACGTATTTCATTGAAGTTTTTCTTTATGGGAGCCATTGCCTCCTGAACGATTCCCACGAGATCCTTTTTAAAGTCACCGTAACCCTTTCCCGAGTATGAGGTCTGTATATCCTCCAGGGACTCTCCCGAAAAGGCGCTGTATATATTCATAAGATTGCTTATTCCCGGCTTGGCCTCCGGATCAAATCTTATTTCTCCTTCTGAATCTGTGGTTGCCCTCATTATGGACTTCTTTATTTTGCCGTCGTCGTCAAGAAGGGATATTCTGCTGTGTATGTTCTCGGCGCTTTTACTCATCTTTGACGAGGGATCGTCGAGAGCCATTATGCGGGCTCCCGCCTTGAGAAAGCGGCCCTCGGGAACCACAAAGGTCTTTTTTACGGTATTGTTGACTCTTATGGCTATATCCCTGCACAGCTCTATGTGCTGCTTCTGGTCGTTTCCCACGGGAACTATGTCTGAATCATAGAGAAGTATGTCCGCGGCCATGAGTATGGGATATGTGAAAAGCCCGGCGGGAGCCGACTCCCGTCCCTTGCTTTTATCCTTAAACTGAGTCATTCTGGAAAGCTCTCCCGTATAGGAGTTGCAGGTAAGTATCCATGAAAGCTCAGCGTGACCGCTTACATCCGACTGAACGAATATTATGGATTTTTCAGGATCTATGCCCACTGCCATATAAAGAGCCGCCACGTCCAGTATATGCTTTCTCAGCTCCCTGGGATCCTGAGGAACCGTTATGGAGTGAAGATCCACTATACAGTATATACACTGATTTTCATCCTGAAGCTCCACAAACTGCTTCAGGGCTCCCAGATAATTTCCTATATGAATATTCCCCGTAGGCTGAACGCCTGAAAAAACGCGCTTCATAATTGTCTCACCTTTCTTTTAATCATCTGCATCTATATTATATGTCAAGCCTTGTCTGTCCATCCTCGCTGTCTGAGGCGGCTTTTTTCTTTTCCTCAGGCTTGTCATCCTCTTCCTTTATGGCCTTTGCCATGGCTATAATGTCCACATCGTCTGCTGTACGCATTATCTTCACTCCCTGAGTGGCCCTGCCCAGCTTGGAAACCTCGTCGGCCTTTATTCTTATTATTATTCCCTCTGAATTTATAAGGAATATTTCATCGCTGTCATCTACAACAGTAGCTCCTACAAGGGTTCCCGTCTTTTTAAACTTGGCCTTGTCATAGGTGAGAAGGCCCTTGCCTCCCCTGGCCTGAATCTTGTATTCCTCAACGGGAGTTCTCTTGCCGTAGCCCTTTGTGGTTACCACCAGGAGCTCCTCGTGAGGCT
>DVMP01000119.1 GCA_018714925.1 Candidatus Allocopromorpha excrementigallinarum | reverse complement strand
TCAGCAGATTCAGTTGTTGATTTTTCATGAGCAATAAAGTTCACTGAAAAATTAAAAGGATAAAAGGAGTGATTTTATGTTGATGACAGGAAAGCAGTATATCGAAAGTTTAAGAAAAATGAAGACAAGGGTCTATATGTTCGGAGAGGAAGTAAAGGACTGGGTTGACCATCCTATAATCAGACCTTCCATTAACTGCGTGGCGGTAACATATGACCTGGCAAACGATCCTCAGTACGCTGATCTTATGACTGCCAAATCAAGTCTTACAGGTGAGACTATTAACAGGTTCACCCACCTTCATCAGGACGCGGAAGATCTTAAGAAAAAGGTAAAGATGCTGAGACTGTGCGGACAGAAGACAGCCTCCTGCTTCCAGAGATGCGTGGGAATGGACGCTTTCAACGCTGTTTATTCCACAACATATGAGACTGATAAAAAATACGGAACAAACTATCACGATAACTTTAAGAAGTTCCTCGAAATGGTTCAGAAGGAGGATTACGTAGTTGACGGAGCCATGACCGACCCTAAGGGAGACAGAGGACTTGCTCCAAGCGCTCAGAGAGATCCTGATCTCTTCGTACATATTGTTGAGAGAAGAGAGGACGGTATCGTAGTAAGCGGAGCCAAGGCTCACCAGACAGGAACCATCAACTCTCACTGGCATATAGTAATGCCTACACAGGCCATGAAGGAAGCTGACAAGGACTACGCCGTATCCTTCGCATGTCCTACAGACGCGGAGGGCATGTACATGATCTACGGAAGACAGTCATGCGACACCAGAAAGCTGGAGGAGGGCGCTGATGTTGATCTGGGCAACAAGCAGTTCGGCGGTCAGGAAGCTCTCGTAGTATTCGACAACGTATTCATTCCTAACGAATACATATTCCTGGCAGGTGAATACGATTTCGCCGGAATGATGGTAGAAAGATTCGCCGGATACCACAGACAGTCATACGGCGGCTGCAAGGTAGGCGTAGGCGACGTTCTCATCGGAGCGGCTGCTCTGGCGGCTGAGTACAACGGAGCTCAGAAGGCTTCCCACATTAAGGATAAGCTCATAGAGATGATTCACCTTAACGAGACTCTCTACTGCTGCGGAATCGCCTGCTCATCGGAAGGACATCCTACTCAGGCGGGCAACTACGAGATAGATCTGCTTCTGGCAAACGTGTGCAAGCAGAACGTAACGAGATTCCCTTACGATATAACGAGACTGGCTGAAGATATCGCAGGCGGACTTATGGTAACAATGCCGTCTGAGAAGGACTTCAAATCAGATGTAAAGGTAGGAAGAAACGGAGAAACCATAGGCGAAATCTGCAACAAGTATTTCGCGGCTGCTCCTTCCTGCACTACGGAAGAGAGAATGAGAATACTGAGATTCATCGAGAACATCTGTCTGGGATCCTCGGCTGTAGGATACAGGACGGAATCCCTCCACGGAGCCGGATCTCCACAGGCCCAGAGGATTATGATCTCAAGACAGGGTAATCTTGAAGCCAAGAAGGAACTGGCCAAGGCCATTGCCGGCATTAAATAGCAAGAGAACGTGTTTTCAGGAGATCTATATCTTTAAGCAAACTTGAGGCCGCTTTGTAGCCCAAAGCGGTCTCATTTTTGAATCTGTTGGTTGAGAGGCTGAGATGAAGTGTGGAGTTAGATTTTGCGGAGGTTGCAATCCCAGATATGACAGGGGCGCTCTTTACAGGCGCATAAAAGAGGATCTTGCGGACATTGACTTTCAGTACGCACAGGAGGGGGAGGTCTACGACTGCCTTCTGGTAATAGGCGGCTGCGGAGGTCACTGCGCTTCATACAGTCAGTTTCATGTAAAAGGCGAAATTGTGGATATATGGGATGAAAATCAAATCAATGCCGCTGAAGAAAAGCTCAGGGCAGCGATGAGTGTTAAAAATGGAGGTATATAGTATATGAACTGGAAAGAAATTTATGAAAGCAGAAAGTGTTCCGCGGATGAAGCAGTTAAGCTCATTAAGTCCGGAGACACCGTTGTTCTGGCTCACGCTGTGGCGGAGCCTGTAGCGGTGGTAGACGCTATGGTGGCAAACAAGCACCTTTACAAGGATATTACCGTTTCCCACATGGTAACTCTGGGTAGGGGAGAATACTCAAAGCCTGAGAACAGCGATGTTTTCAGATATGAAGGCTGGTTTACCAGCCCTTCCACCAGGAAATCCATCGCCGAAGGTCACGGAGATTTTATACCTGTGTTCTTCCATGAGGTTCCCAAATATCTGAGACAGGATATCATTCACGTGGACGTGACCATGGTAACTGTATCGGCTCCTGACGAGCACGGCTACTGCAACGTGGGAGTATCATGCGACTACACCATGCAGGCGATAAAGTCCGCGAGGGCGGTTATCGCCGAGGTTAACGATCAGGTTCCCGTAGTATTCGGAGACACCTTTGTTCATGTAAGCGAGATCGACGCCTTTGTGGAAAACTCGCATCCTCTCTTTGAGAGCAAGCCTGCCAAAATAGGCCCTGTGGAGGAAGCCATAGGAAAGAACTGCGCCTCACTTATAGAGGACGGCGCTACGCTGCAGCTGGGCATAGGAGCCATACCTGACGCGGTTTTAGCTCAGCTGGGAGAGAAGAAGCATCTGGGAATTCATTCCGAAATGATCGCCGACGGAGTGGTGGATCTCTTCGAAAAGGGAGCCATCGACTGCAGCCAGAAGGGAATGGACAACGGCAAAATGGTAGTTACCTTCCTTATGGGAACAAAGAAGCTCTATGATTTCTGCGACAAGAACCCTATGGTTGAGCTGAGACCTGTGGACTACGTTAACCATCCCGAGGTTATAGCCAAGCTTAACAATCTGGTCTGCATAAACGCCTGCGTTCAGGTGGACTTTATGGGACAGATAGTTTCAGACAGCATAGGAACAAAGCAGATTTCCGGAGTAGGCGGGCAGGTTGACTTTGTAAGAGGCGCGGCCATGTCCCATGACGGAAAGGGAATAGCCATTATAGCCATGCCGTCTGTAACGGTTATGAAGGATGGCACCAAGGTATCAAAGGTGGTTCCTTACATAGACCACGGCGCCGCCGTAACCACCTCCAGAAACGACGCCGACTACATTGTTACGGAGTACGGAATCGCCAGGATGAAGGGAGCCAACCTTAAGGACAGAGCAAGGCAGCTTATAAACATAGCGCACCCTGACTTCAGAGAAGAGCTTAAGGCTCAGTTTAAGGAAAGATTTAACGCTGATTTCTAAGGAAACCGGCTAAATAAGTTATAATCCGCATATTTAAGAAAAGAGGTAAAATTATGCAGGCATTAAGAATAGTTCCTACAATACATTACTTTGATACTTTCAAGGAATTCAACGATGAATTCAAGCTGGGAAAGGGCGATATACTCGTTACCAACCAGTGGATGTACGATCCCTATGTAAAGCCCCTGGGCATAGACATTCCTGTTATCTATCAGGAAAAGTACGGCAAGGGAGAGCCTTCCGACGAGATGATAGACGCTATGGCGGCTGATATGAACAAATACGAATATGACAGAATAATAGCCTTCGGCGGAGGCACCATAGTGGACATATGCAAGGTTCTGTGCCTTGATGTTCCGGCAAAATCCGTGGATCTTTTTACGGGAGAGGTTCCTCCTGTAAAGAAAAAGGAGCTTGTAGTAGTTCCTACCACATGCGGTACAGGCTCAGAGGTTACAAACGTTGCCATTGCCGAGCTTAAATCTCTTCATGTAAAGAAGGGTCTGGCTGTTGAGGAGACATATGCCGACACGGCTGTTCTTATTCCTGAATCCCTTCAGGGACTTCCTGACTATGTTTTCGCAACAAGCTCCATAGACGCTCTTATTCACGCCATAGAAAGCTATCTCTCACCAAAGGCTTCACCGTTTACAGAGATGTATTCCCTTGCGGCTATCCAGATGATAATGAACGGATTCAAGGAGATTCTGGCAAAGGGAGGAAATACTCCTGAAAACAGAAAGCCTCTCTTAAAGGACTTCTGCCTGGCGGCCAACTACGCGGGAATCGCCTTCGGAAACGCCGGATGCGCCGCTGTACACGCTCTTTCATATTCCATAGGAGGAGCCTTCCACGTACCTCACGGAGAAGCCAACTATCAGTTCTTTACAGAAGTATTCAAGATGTACATGAGAAAAGAGCCTGACGGCAAGATCGCTCAGGCAAATCAGATCTTCGCGGACATCCTCGGCTGCGATGTAGCCAATGTATATGACGAGCTTGAAAAGGTTCTGGGACAGCTTATAGCTAAAAAGCCTCTCAGAGAGTACGGCATGACGGAAGCTCAGATTGATGAGTTCACCAAGTCTACAGTTGACAATCAGCAGAGACTTCTGGGCAATAACTACGTATTCCTCTCCGATGAGGAAATAAGAGAGATATTCGCCAACCTCTACTAACAGTCAGCGGAAAAGGGAGAAGCCCTTTTCCCGGTTTAAAAACCATAAATTTCAAGCAGAAAG
>DVMP01000118.1 GCA_018714925.1 Candidatus Allocopromorpha excrementigallinarum | reverse complement strand
AATAAATAAAGGGCGTAAGATAAATCAAAAAGGAGATTTACAATGCCCAGCATATTTTTAAGCCCCTCTGTACAGGAATACAATCCCTACGTAAACGGTCTCGGAAGCGAGGAATACTACATGAACCTTATAGCCGACGCCATGGAGCCCTACCTTGACGCCAGCGGCATAACATACGTCAGGAACAATCCCAACGATACGCTGCTTCAGGCCATAGCTCTCTCAAATCAGGGGGATTACGATTTTCATCTTGCCCTCCACTCCAACGCCTCTCCCGAAAGCCTGTACGGCCAGCTTCAGGGGCCTGACATATACTATTATTCGGGAAGCGCCCCCGGAGGCCGGGCGGCTGAAATATTCGCCGAAAATCTAAGGGCCATATATCCCAACCCCGACATAGTGAGAACCATACCCAACACCAGCTTCGCTGAGCTACGCCTTACAAGGGCTCCCGCGAATCTCATAGAAATCGCCTACCACGATAATTACGAAGACGCCATGTGGATTATAGACAATATCGACCCTATAGCCCGTAATCTGGTTCTCTCCCTTACCCAGTACTTCGGAATACCCTTCATCGACCCTTACAGATAGCCCTTTGATTTTCCTGCTGACAGAAAAGGATCCCGCGAGCTTTAAAAAAAACGCGGGATCCTTTTTTTATAATGTAGGGACGTATAAAATATTCAGGTCACACAGGTTCGTGCCTGTGTTTCCCGTCATAACCACTGACCCCAGCCTTGAAAGCGCCTCATTGGTAGCATGCTCTCTCAGAGCCTGACGCAGATCGACGCCGGCCTCCCCGGCGCTCCTGTATGTAGTCGAGTCAGTGATTCCTCCGGCAGCGTCAGTGGTTCCGTCTGTCCCCTCGGTGTCCATGGAGTACATACACGCTCCCGGTATGTCCGATGCCGCTGTGGCGAATCCTGTTACCAGCTCCTGAGATGGCCCGCCGTGCCCCTTTACCGTTTCTTCATCCAGTATCTTTGTAGTAGTTTCTCCGGAAGAAAGCAGAACACACGGCGCTTTTACAGGATTGCCGGTACGCTGTATCTCTCTGGCAATAGAAGCCATCATCACACCTGCCTCCGAGCTTTCACCCTCTATGGTTGTGGTAAGAATATGAGCCGCGAGCCCCATGCTCTCCGCCGCCTCCTTTCCGTAAATACAGGAATCCGGCACCGTATTAATAACAAAATACGTAAACTCCGGAAATTCTTTGGGAGTTTCTCCCTCAGGTCCGCATTCATTGAGAAACCTTACAATACTTTCAGGCAGCCGGTCTTCCAGAGCATAATCACGTATCATGGCCCGCGCGTCCTCCAGCGTCGTATTGTCGGGCCCCATGGGCGTTCCGTGAAAATCCCGCGGCTTTAAAATATCTCCTGTCGCCTCCATACCGGCCGCGTCATATATATCTATGCCTATAAGCTCGGCTCCCCTTTCCTTTATCCGCTGAGCCATTCTTCCCCCGTTCATCCTTGAAATATGCCTTCTCACGGCGTTTATGGCATTTACGTCCGCCCCTGATTTTAACATTATATCCGCAGCTGCCCTCTCCTCCTCAAGGGTTATTCCTTCGACAGGACAGCACATGAGAGCCGTGCTTCCTCCGCTCATTACTGAAATAAAAAGATCCCCGGGCCCTGACCTCTCTATGAGCTCAAGTATTTTAAGGCAGCCCTTTACTCCCTCCTCATTGGGAAGAGGATGACCGCCTGTTATGATTTCCGTATTTTGATATACATCTGAGCTTTCCTTTATTTTTACGATGCATATTCCCTTTGTAAGGCGGTCGCCCAGAATTTCATCCACCGCCATGGCCATGGCGTTGCAGGCCTTGCCGGCGCCTACAAGATAAACGTTTCTCTTTTTAGAAAGATCCCACGTCCTGTCTCCCACCCTGAGCGTGTCTCCCGAAAGTGATACAAGCTCCTTCACTCTCCTGTATCCGTCCAGCCTTTCCAGAACTCTTTCGGCAATATCCAGAACTATCCTCCTCGATTCTCTTTCGCCGCAGGACATGAGCTCGTCTTTATTTTTTATCTTTTCAGTCATGCTTTTAAAATTCCTCCTACCCTCGCGCTATTCGCTTAAAAACAGGCCTCTGTTAAGCCACTCCTCTGTGAGAGAAAGCATCTCCCCGGCTTCCTCCCTGTCCTCCATGGCCATGGCCGTAATAATATAGTTGCTCAGCACCATTGGAGAAACCATAGAGGCTTTAAAAGAATATCCATCCGTAAAGCATGGAAGAACAATATCCGCAAGGTCTTCTATCTTCTTGTATGACTGACCTGTTATAAACACTATTTTTACTTCTCTCTCACGCATTCCTTTAACTACGTCCATAACCATACGCAGGTAGCGCTGAAAGGCGTAAACTATACATGCGTCTCCCTTTCCCAGGGCCGCTATTTCCTCGGGATACGCCATTCCTATACCGTTTATCAGCCTTACATTTCTTCTCACTTCTCCCAGAGTCAGCGCCATTGAATATGCCAGAGGAAAAGCTCCCCGAAGCCCGAAAACACATATGCTTTCAGCCTCGCATAGCAGACTCACCGTCCGCTTCAGGCGCTCCCTGTCCAGACCCTTCAGCGTTTCCCTGATATTATATATATCCTTTTCAAAAACCTGAGCCGCGAGGCTTTCCTCGTCTGACGCCTGTATATGGTCATTCAGTCTGCCGGGGAGACTCTTTTTATACATAACGTATTTTCGTATATACTCCCGCATTTCCGAATAGCCTTGAAATCCCAGGCTTCTGCCGAAGCGTATAACTGTAGTGGTGCTGACCCCCGCTTCCTCCGCCAGGGCCTTCAGACTGGAAAAAACCACAGAATCCGTTTTTTCCATAATATAGTCTCCCACCACCTTTTCCAGTCTTGTAAAGGTGCTGTATTTTTCTTTTATCAATTCTATTATATCTTTTTCCTCAGTCATTTTACCCCTCCTTCTTAAAATCTGACAAAGGCTGCAAAATCATAAGGCTTTGCTCCCGGGTTCTCATCCTCTGCTCTCAGCAGAAAATTTATACCGTATATTCTCTCACCGTTTTTAGGCGGTCCCTGCTTCGTGGCGGCGGCTCCAATTCCCACTCCTATATCTATTACCTCGTCGCACACGGAGCCCCCGGCTCGTATTGACGGCACTACAAGCATATTGTTTTCCCGGGCGTATTTTTCAGCCTCAAGGCACTCGGTTACCGTCCCCACCTGGTTGGGCTTGAATATAAATCCGCCGCAGGCTCCCAGCTCATGGGCCTTTTCAATGGTCCTCCTGTCTGTCACCGTAAGATCGTCGCCTATGACAACCGTTCTGTTGAGAACCTCAGCCGCCTTTATCCAGCCGGCCCAGTCATTTTCCTGAACAGGATCCTCCACATAGAGAAAAGGATATTTTTCCGTGAGTCCCTTAATCATTCCCAGCATTTCATCGAGATCCATCTCCCTGCCCAGGAAGTCATATGTATCCCTTTCCTCTATATAAAATTCACTGCTGGCGCAGTCAGCCGCGAAGGCGATTTTCTCATCAGCCCTGCAGCGCTTTGCCGCCTCATGGAGAATATCGAAGCACACTTCCGGATCTGAGCTTGGCGGCTGCCAGCCCGAAACTGTCCCTGCCTTTGCCGGGGTTCCGTTCTGGTATTCCTCTATTACCTTTCCCGTCTCTTTAAATACGGACCAGCCGATTTCCACAGCCTCCCTTATGGATTTTGCCCTATAGGGGATCACTGTGCATTCCTGAAAGGGCATGGTTCCCTTCTGGTAGCTTCCTCCGTCTATACAGTTAAATGTAGGTATCGGTACAGTCTTCAGCGGGCCTCCCGCGACATACTGATACAGCGGCATGTTCAGCGAAGCTGCCGCAGCCTTTATACATGCCAGAGATACGCTGTAAATGGTGTTGCCTCCAAGGCGCGATTTATTTTCCGTTCCGTCAAGCTGTATAAGCTTCCTGTCTATTCCCTCCTGATCGAAAACATCCATTCCTGTGACAGCCGGTTCTATTTCCTTTTTCACCAGTTCAACAGCTCTGAGGACGCCCATACCGTCATATCTGCCTGGATCGCAGTCCCTGAAAACAAACGCCTCCCTGCTTCCCGCGGAAATACCCGATGGAGAAGCAGCTCTTCCCACGGCTCCCCCTTCTGTATAGACGTCCACCTCAATTGCCGGCTTTCCCTTGCAGTCCAGAATCTCTCTGGCCTTTACCTTTCTGATATCTGTGCTCCTCATGAATATATTCTCTGCTCCTTTCATTCAAAACAGTTTCTCGATACAAAGTGTTTATACTGTATATTACAAAATGTATTGTATAATATTTTCAG
>DVMP01000117.1 GCA_018714925.1 Candidatus Allocopromorpha excrementigallinarum | reverse complement strand
ATGCTTCGTCCTTACAAAAGCGGCTCCCTTGCCCGGCTTCACATGCTGGAAATCGAGAACCACATGAGGCTGTCCGTCAATCTCAAATGTAATACCTTTTCTGAAATCACCTGCGTAAATCATAGATCTATACCTTTCTTCACAACTAAATGATAATTAAACTCTTTTCAGATTTCACAGCATTTATTATACCAAAATCCGTAATGATTGCCAAGTCCTCAATACGGACTCCGAATTTCCCGGGAATATAGATACCCGGCTCCACTGTAACAGGCATGAATTCCTCCAGAGTTTCTTCGCTTCCGGCGTTTAATGTGGGCGCCTCGTGAACCTCCCTGCCCACTCCGTGACCTGTGCCGTGAATGTAAAACTCTCCGTAGCCGGCTTTTTCTATTACGCTTCTGCTGGCTCTGTCCACATCTCTGCATTTTACCCCGGCTCTGCAGGCGGTAAGGCCCTCCAGCTGAGATCTGAGGACTGTATCATATACCTTTTTCTGTTCATGGGAGAGGCTTCCTATTCCTATGGTTCTCGTCATGTCTCCGCAGTATCCCTCCACTACGGCTCCGAAATCCATGGTAACAAAGTCTCCCTCCTGTATTTTCCTGTCTGAGGGCTCACCGTGAGGCTGCGTGGTGTTTTCACCGGACACGCATATGGTAGGAAAGGACAGGCCCTGGGCTCCGAGGCCCATGAGAGTCCTTTCTATTTCGTCAGCCACTTCCTTTTCCGTCATTCCCGGCTTTATATATTCCAGAATATGGCTGAAGCATATGTCCCCCATGGCAGCCGCCTTCATGATCTTCATAAGTTCATCGGCGGTTTTTATCATGCTACTCATTTTCTCCTCCCGCGGCCGGTCCTATACCCATATCCGCCGTCTCGCCTATTATCTTGTAAACGTCCGCCATCATCATGGAAAACCTCATCTGGCACTGAAGATATCGTGCCGCCAGAGGATCCTGCATCATTATGGCTGAAAGCTGCTGCAGCTTCTCCATGGATTCGGCGTCAGGCTCGTTGCCCATCATCTGAGCCGCCTGTATTTCAAACTGCCTGTTCATAAGATCCTTTACAGCCTCATCCAGTTGAGGATTTTCCTTTATCTCCTTTCTGCTGGCGTCAAACTGCTTAAATTCCTCCGACTCCTTTATGGCCTGAGCCAGATTATGGGCCTGGTCGTATACGTTCATATTCTCCTCCCGTCTTTTAAACCTCTAAAAATATCGGCAGTATTACCGGTTCTCTCTTGGTCTTGCTGTATATATACTTTCTCAAGCCCTCCCGAACCGCCGTCTTCATGCCGTTCCAGTCCTTCATCTTCCTGCGGAGACAGTCCTCCAGGATTTCCTCCGCCACAGTTCTGGCCTCGTCTATAAGGCCCTCGTTTTCTCTTACGTACACAAAGCCTCTGGATATAATATCGGGACCTGAAGCTATGGTTCCGGAAGCCTTGTCTATGGCCGCCACAAGAATTATAAGGCCCGATTCTGACAGGAGCCTTCTGTCTCTGAGGACGATGTTGCCTACATCTCCCACTCCCAGACCGTCTACCATGATGCCTTCGGCCTCCGCCACCTTTTCCGTTATAAATGCCTCTCTCTGTGACACTGTCAAAGCGTCTCCGTTGCTTAAAATAAATATTCTGCTCATAGGCATTCCCAGACTGTGAGCCAGCTCGGCGTGTGTCTTAAGATGTCTGTACTCTCCGTGAACCGGCATGAAAAATTTCGGACGTATGAGGGAATGCATAAGCTTAAGCTCCTCCTGACAGGCGTGTCCCGAAACATGAATATCCGCG
This sequence comes from Candidatus Allocopromorpha excrementigallinarum, assembly GCA_018714925.1. Lineage (GTDB taxonomy): Bacteria > Bacillota > Clostridia > Peptostreptococcales > Anaerovoracaceae > Lentihominibacter > Lentihominibacter excrementigallinarum. The sequence goes on along the minus strand of DVMP01000117.1, from coordinate 28,973 downwards.
ATGTCGGAATATATAACCTCAGCGCCCTTTTCCTCAAGCTGATTTACCACGTTGGCTACCGTAAGCTCGTTTCCCGGAACGGGAGTTGATGAGAGTATTACCATGTCGCCTTTTTTTATCTTTATGGCCTTGTGGTCCGAGGAAGCCATTCTTGCCAGAGCCGACATAGGCTCTCCCTGGCTTCCTGTGGTAATGACCACCATCTCTCTGTCGGGAATATTCCTGGTTTTATTGAGATCCACCAGCACGTTGGCCGGGATCTTTATATATCCCAGATCAAGAGCCAGCTCCACAACGTTTACCATGCTTCTGCCCGATATGGCGACCTTCCTTCCGCAGAGAACAGCTATGTCTATTATCTTCTGTATTCTGTGAACATTGGAAGAAAAGGTGGCTATTATTATTCTGCTGTCAGAGCTTCTGAATATATTCTCCAGAGTTCTTCCCACAACTCTTTCCGAAGCGGTATAGCCCCGCCTCAGCACGTTGGTGCTGTCGGCCATCATCAGAAGAACGCCCTCTGAGCCTATCTGAGCCAGTCTGGCGAAATCTATGGGGTCACCGTCTACGGGAGTGTAGTCGATCTTAAAGTCCCCCGTGTGGAATATCCTTCCCGCAGGTGTCGTTATGGAGAGGCATATGGAGTCCGCTATGGAATGGGTTATTCTCAGAGGCTCTATGGAAAAATGCCTTCCTATTTTAAATATCTTTCCCGGCTTTACAGTGTGCATCCTGGCCTTGAGGCCGTGCTCCTTAAGCTTGTTGCCTATGAGCCCCAGGGGAAAGGGCGTGCCATAGATAGGTATGTTAAGCTCATTAATGAGATACGGCACAGCTCCTATATGGTCCTCGTGACCGTGAGTTATTACAAGGCCCTTTATTTTCCTGCTGTTTTCCTTCAGATAGGAAAAGTCCGGTATCACCTTGTCTATGCCGAACATGTCGTCATCGGGAAAGGACAGACCGCAATCTATGATCATTATCTCGTTTTCGTACTCAAGGGCTGTCATGTTTTTCCCGATCTCATGAAGCCCTCCCAAAGGTATTATACGCATTTTAGGCATATCCGCCTTTTGAGTGCCTGCCGATCTTCCCGGCTTTCCGGCGGATCCTCCTGCAGCTTTCTTTTGAGCGGCAGTGCTGCTTCTTTTCGTTCCCCTGCCGCGTGCCGAGCCGCCTGTCGCTGCCTTTCCCCTGGATGAGGCAGTCTGTGATGTGCGCGGTCTCGCAGATGTCGTTGTCTTTTTTTCGTTCATAAATTTCCTTTCTTTTCCGAAAGGACTGATAGTCAGGAACGCGTAAAAGCCGATCCTATTTCACCACTATATTCACAAGTTTGCCGGGGACCGCTATTACCTTTACCACGTTCTTTCCTTCTGTCAGCCCTTTTATGCTTTCGTTTTCCATTACAGTCTTTTCCATTTCTTCTCTGGAAAGATCTCCCGGTATGTTGAGCTTTTCCTTGATCTTTCCGTTGATCTGCACCACTATTTCCACAGTATCCTTAACAAGGGCCTTTTCGTTGTATTCAGGCCACCTCTGGCTGTGGACAGATCCTTCAAATCCGAGATGCTCCCACATCTCTTCCGTTATGTGAGGTACAAAAGGCGCCAGCATAATTATCAGGTTCTTCACCGCCGCTCCGTAAAGACCAGGATTGACCTTACCCTCCTTGTACCTGTACATTTCGTTTACCATTTCCATAATAGTGCTTATGGCGGTATTAAAGTTAAATCTTTCGCCGATATCATCGGACACCTTCTTAATGGCGTAGTTCATCCAGTAATCCATGGACTTGTCAGCTTCACCCTCTACAGTGTAGCCTGACGGAATATCCCTGTATTTCTGTGAAAACTCAAAGACCATTCTGTACACTCGGTTGAGGAATCTGAAGCTTCCCTCGACTCCCTGATCCGACCAGTCGAGCTCTCTTTCCGGAGGCGCAGCGAAAAGAATAAAGAGACGCGCCGTGTCGGCCCCGTACTTCTTTATTATCTCAGCGGGACTTACTACGTTTCCCAGGGATTTGCTCATCTTGGCGCCGTCCTTGATTACCATTCCCTGAGTGAGAAGATTTTTAAAGGGCTCTTCATCCCTGACATACCCCAGATCGCAGAGAGCCATCTGGAAGAACCTGGCGTACATAAGGTGGAGTATGGCGTGCTCAACACCGCCGATATACTGATCCACATTCATCCAGTAGTCTGTCTTTTCCCTGCTGAAGGCTTCCTCCCTGTTGCCGGCGTCACAGTATCTGAGAAAATACCATGAGGAATCCAGGAAGGTGTCCATTGTGTCCAGCTCCCGCTTCGCGGGAGCTCCGCATACAGGGCATACTGTGTCCGCGAAGGTTTTGCTGGTAGCCAGAGGAGACTCTCCCTTTCCTGTAAACTCCACATCTGTAGGAAGCATAACAGGAAGGTTTTCCTCCTTTTCCGGAACCCAGCCGCATTTTTCGCAGTATACCATAGGTATAGGAGTTCCCCAGTATCTCTGCCTCGATATGAGCCAGTCTCTCAGCTTGTAGTTTACGGCCCTCCTTCCGATATTTTCCTCCTGGAGATAATCGGTGATCTTTTCTATGGCCTCCCTGTTGTTCATGCCTGTAAATTTGCCGGAGTTTATCATTGTGCCTTCGGCCACAAAGGCTTCCTTAAGATTGTTGATGTCAACCTGAGGATCCTTTGTATCCACTACAGGTATTATCTCAAGATCAAATTTTCTGGCAAATTCAAAGTCTCTCTGATCATGAGCCGGCACAGCCATTATGGCCCCTGTTCCGTAATCCATGAGAACATAGTCGGAAATAAATACAGGAACTCTTTTTCCGTTGAGAGGGTTAATACAGTATCTTCCCGTAAATTCTCCCGTCTTCTCGTTGGCGGTGGAGGTACGCTCTATATCGCTCATATGCTGAACTCTGTCTATATAATCCAGCACAGGCTTTTCATAGCTGCTTCCCTCCACCAGCTCCTTAACATACGGATGCTCGGGAGCCATTACCATATAGGTTACTCCGAAGAGAGTGTCAGGCCTTGTGGTGAATATGTCAAGCTTCTTGTCGTACCCTTCTATCTCAAAGGTTACCTGGGCGCCTACGCTCTTGCCTATCCAGTTTTTCTGCATAAGCTTAACCTTGTTGGGCCAGCCCTCAAGCTTATCCAGGTTGTCCAGAAGCCGCTCCGCATAGTCTGTTATTTTAAAATACCACTGAGAAAGCTCCTTTTTTCCCACAACTGTGCCGCATCTTTCACATTTGCCGTCCACCACCTGCTCGTTGGCGAGAACCGTCTGACAGCTCGGGCACCAGTTTACGGGATTCTCCTTTTTATAGGCGAGTCCCTTTTTATAAAACTGTATGAATATCCACTGCATCCACCTGTAGTAATCGGGATGACATGTGGCCACCTCTCTGTCCCAGTCGTATGAAAGGCCAAGCTCCTTCAGCTGCTTTCGCATTTCATTAATGTTATCCCAAGTCCAGACGCTGGGCTCTGTATTGTGCTTAATGGCGGCGTTTTCAGCGGGAAGGCCGAATGAATCCCAGCCCATGGGATGAAGCACGTTAAATCCCTTCATTACCTTGAATCTGGCCAGCACGTCTCCTATGGAATAGTTTCTCACATGCCCCATGTGAAGCTTGCCTGAAGGATATGGGAACATCTCCAGAACATAGTACTTTTCCCTGTGAGGATCCTCCGTCACCTTAAAGGCTTCCTCCTCCTCCCATTTTTTCTGCCACTTTTTTTCGATTTCACTGAAATTGTACCTGTCTAACATTTTAACCCTCCACTCAGTTTATATCGAGGCTTTCACAGTCGCCCCATATTTTTTCGATATTGTACTTTTCTCTCATTTCGGAAGTCATTACATTGACCACAACGTCTCCGTAATCCATAAGTATCCAGCCTGAGCTTCTTTTTCCCTCCACGTTTTTCGGAAATATTCCCTCAGGCTCCAGAAGGTCTTCGATATTCTCCGTCAAAGCCATCATCTGCCTTTCGCTGCTGCCGGAAGCAAGAACGAAATAATCGGCAAAGGAGGCCTTTGGCGATATGTCTATAACTGTCACATTCTCCGCTTTTTTGTCTGTCAAAAGCTCCGCGATCCTGAGAGCTAAATTTCTGGGTTCCATCATAAATTCAATTTCTCCTTTAAATCATCTCTGGCATCTATTGTGTCAGGGTCAAGATATTTCCCCTGGCTTCTCACGTATTCTATGGTTCTTTCAAGAGAGGAAAGACACGCCCTGTCAAGATCACAGAGGGCAAGTCTTCTTGTTTCCTCCACCGAAGGATAATCTCTTCCCGGCTCTATGGCGTCAGCCAGAAAAATTATCTTTTCCAGCTTCGACATGCCTCTTCTTCCCGTGGTATGATAGGCTACGGCGTTTATAAGATCCTCATCCTCTATACCGTAATCCCTTTTCATTATCTCCGCCGCTATTTTGCCGTGAGCAAGATTGGGGTTGTCCTTAAGCTCAGACGGCAGGCCCAGACGCTCTATGTACATATTGAGCACAGAGGTTGGAGCGCTCCTGAACATATCGTGAAAGAGAGCTGCCAGCCCGGCCTTTTCAGCGCTTTCCCCATACCTTTCCGCCAGCCTTGCCGCTTCTTTTTCCACGGCGAGGGTGTGTCTGAGGCGTTTCTCCTTTAAGTTTTTTTCTATATAAGATTTTATCCTCTCTTTAAGTCTTCCGTAATCCTCATTCAGCATATTTCCGGCTTCCGTAAAGTCCCTTTTCTCTGATGTACTGCTCCACGGGGCCCGGAATGAGATCCTCGGCGGACCTTCCCTCCTCCATGCGCCGTCTTATTTCCGTGGAGGAAATATTAAGCTCAACGTTGTGTATCACTCTCACCTCTGTATTATAGGCCGCCTTTATTCTCTCTATGCAGCTGATCAGCTCTTCTTTTTTGTATCCCGGTCTGGAGCCCACTATGTATGAATACTCGGCGAGCAGCTCCTCCGCCTTTTTCCATGTTTCTATTTTCAAAAATGTGTCGGTTCCTGTTATGAAGTGTATTCTTCCGTCTTTTCCGGCCTTTTCCTTCATTTCACGCAGAGTGAGATAGGTATATGATATTCCCTTTCTGCTGAGCTCACAGTCGGAAACCTCCAGATAAGGCCTTTCTTCTATGGCCAGCTCTATCATCCTGAGCCTGTCTCTTCCGGAGGCGGTCTCTCTGTCCAGCTTAAAGGGCTGATGGGCCGCGGGTATGAATATTATCTTATCCAGCCCGGCCTGTCCGGCAGCGTCCTCCGCCAGTCCCATATGCCCCAGATGCACAGGATCAAAGCTTCCTCCGAATATTCCTATGTTTTTCATTTTATCTTTATTCCCAGCTCCTCCAGCTGTTTTTCGCTGACAGGCCCCGGCGCTTCGCTTACCATACACTGGGCGGCCTGATTCTTAGGAAAGGCTATAACCTCTCTTATGCTCTTTTCCCCCGTAAGGAGCATTACCAGCCTGTCCATACCGTAGGCCAGTCCTCCGTGGGGAGGCGTACCGTATCTGAAGGCCTCCACAAGGAAGCCGAATTTCTCGTCAATTTCCTCCTGAGACATGTTGAGAGCTCTGAACATATCCTCCTGCATATCCTTATCGTGGATTCTTATGCTTCCGCCTCCCAGCTCCACTCCATTGAGAACTATATCGTAGGCGTCCGCCCTGGCCGCCGCCGGCTCTGTCTTCAGCAGGTGAGCATCCTCTGCCTTTGGCGCGGTAAATGGATGATGCATGGCCTGATATCTGCCTTCCTCCTCATTATACTCGAAAAGAGGGAAATCCACTACCCAGAGAAGCCTGTAGTCATCGTCTCTGAGAAGGCCCATTTCCTCCGCTGTATGCCGCCTGAGAAAGCCCAGACTGTCAAAGACCACCTTGTCGCGGTCCGAAATTATAAGCACCAGATCACCATCAGAGGCGCCGCAGGCTTCAGCCATGGCCTTGAGCTCCTCCTGAGAGAAGAATTTGTTCACCGAAGAGGACACCTCTCCTCCGGCCACCTTCATCCAGACCATTCCTCTGGCTCCATAGCTTTTTACAGCCTCTGTCAGCTTGTCTATCTTCTTTCTCGTGTACCTTTCCGCTCCGCCTGTTACAGCGATTCCTCTGACGCTTCCCCCCGCCTCTATGGCGTCGGTGAATACCTTAAAGCCGCAGCCTCTTACAAGCTCCGTTATGTTTTTAAGCTCGAATCCGAACCTTATATCCGGCTTATCGCTGCCGAATCTTTCCATGGCCTCCTCATAGGATATCCTGGGAAAAGGAGTCTGTATGTCTATGCCCTTCATCTCCTTGAACACACGCTTGAGATATCCCTCCTGAACCTCCATGACATCGTCTCTGTCCACAAAGGACATTTCAAGATCTATCTGGGTGAATTCAGGCTGTCTGTCGGCTCTCAGATCCTCGTCTCTGAAGCACTTTACTATCTGAACGTATCTGTCGGTTCCTCCCGCCATTAAAAGCTGCTTAAACATCTGCGGCGACTGAGGGAGTGCGTAGAATTTACCGGGATTGACCCTGCTGGGAACCAGATAGTCTCTGGCGCCCTCAGGCGTGGATTTTACCAGCATGGGAGTCTCAACCTCAGTAAATCCCTCTTCCGAGAAATAATCCCTTGTAAGCTTCGCCAGCCTGTGTCTGAAGGTAAGGTTGTCCTGCATTTTTTTCTTTCTCAGATCCAGGTACCTGTACTTAAGCCTCAGGTTGTCGTCCGCGTTGTCGTCGTCCTTAATGTAAATAGGCGGCGTGTCGGCCTTTGAATAGACTGTTATATCCTCGGCGATAATCTCTATATCCCCTGTATCCATGGAGCTGTTTTTTGACTCTCTTTCAGCTACAGTCCCCTTTATTCCCACTACGTACTCGCTTCTCAGAGCATCGGCCTTATCAAAAACCGCCTTCTCTATTTTATCGTTGAATACCACCTGGGTAATACCTGTCTTATCCCTTATATCGCAGAAGATCAGTCCTCCCAGATTTCTTCTCTTCTGTACCCAGCCGTTGAGAACCACCTGTTCTCCTATGTTTTCCTTTCTAAGCTGACCGCACATATGGGTCCTTTTATATACGCTCATTTCTCCTTCTCCTGATGTTATCTGTTTACTGTAAGCACTTCCTTAACCTTGTCCATGGGAACGGAAATCTGCTCGGAGGTTTCCATATCCTTTACGGTTATGCTGTTTTTCGACAGCTCCTCGTCTCCTATTATTACAGCCTTGACGGCTTTTATGGCATTGGCGTGCTTAAGCTGTTTTTTCATGTTCCTTCCCATTATATCCGTTTCAGCGGCAAGTCCCGCCTGTCTCAGCTCCCTGAGAAGTCTCGCGCCGGCTGCCTTTGCCTCCCTTCCCATGGTTACTATGAAGACATCCGGTCCCTGAGGCTGAGGAAGCTCTACTCCGCAGCTTTCCATGGTGAGAAGAAGCCTTTCCTTTCCAAGGCCGAATCCCACTCCCGGAGTGGATGGTCCGCCGATTTCCTCAACGAGATGATCGTATCTTCCTCCTCCGCACACGGTTCCCTGAGCGCCTATTTTCGTCGTTACAAACTCAAAGGCTGTTTTCGTGTAATAATCGAGACCTCTTACTATCCCGGGATCCACAGTGTATTCTATGCCCATGGCGTCGAGATTTTCCTTAAGCTCCTCGAAGGCCTCTCTGCAGTCGTCGCACAGATAATCCAGCATAAGAGGAGCCCCCTTTACAATCTCCTGACAGACAGGCGACTTGCAGTCCAGAATCCTCATGGGATTCTTTTCGTATCTGGCCTTGCATGTGTCGCAGAGCTCATTGTACCGTGGCTTGAGAAATTCCCTGAGAGCCTCTCTGTGTCTGCCGCGGCACTGGGGGCAGCCTACGCTGTTTATTCTCAGCTCCACATCCGTTATTCCCATTTCCTCAATAAAATCATGAGCAAGGCTTATAATTTCCGCGTCGGCAGCCATGTCCAGAGTGCCGAAGGTTTCTATTCCAAACTGATGAAAGGCCCTGAGTCTTCCCGACTGAGGCTTTTCATATCTGAAGCACGATATGTTGTAATAAAATTTTGAAGGCTGCACTCCGGCGTAAAGCTTATGCTCCGTATAGGCTCTGACCACAGGGGAGGTCCCCTCAGGTCTCAGGGTTATGCTTCTCCCGCCGTAATCCTCAAAGGTGTACATTTCCTTCTGAACTATGTCTGTAGTGTCGCCTACGCCTCTTTTAAAAAGCTCCGTATGCTCAAACTCCGGAGTTCTTATTTCCGTGAACCCGTATCTTCTGCAGATATCCTCAAAAGCTTTTTCTATATAGTGCCATTTGTACGCCTGGTCCGGCATCATATCTTTAGTTCCCTTTGGCGCGCCTGTAAGCATTCATTATACCTCCTGTTTTCTGATTTCCTCAGCAAAGGCGAAAAATCCCCTTTTCTTTCGCTGTATCATCTCGTCCGTACGCTCTATATAAATCTGATAGTTAGTAACGTTCGCCACACGCTCCAGTCTGTTTTCCGCGGGAAAGTACACCTTGCTTATGGCTCCGGCTCCGAGAGCCAGTATGGACTGAGCCTCTTCCATTATCCTTATGTTGTAAAGGGATATTTTATCGTCTCTGCAAAAGCCCGTGTTTTCCGTGTTTCCCGACGTATGTTTCTGTCTGTAGAGATAGTAGGGCCTGTACCCCTTAAGGGCAAGTCTTTCTCTTCCTCCGGAAAGCATTTGGTCCACCGCAGCTTCGTTTCTGTAATTATACCTTTCGTCGGCTTCCTTAAGTCTTGAAGCTCTCTTTACGGCAAGGGTGTGAAGGGTTATATTGTCGGCTCCCAGCTCCGTCACAAGGTCGAGGCTGTGAAAAAAATCCTCAGTACTCTCTCCGGGAAGGCCCGCGATAAGATCGGAATTTACGGACCTGAAGCCCGTCTTTTGTGCCATATCAAAAGCCCTGTATGTGTCTGAGACGGAATGAGACCTGCCTATAATTTTCAGAGTCTCCTCATTCATGGTCTGAGGATTTATACTTATCCTGTCGACTCCCGCTTCCTTCATAAGTGAAAGCTTTCCCTCAGTTATGGTGTCCGGTCTTCCCGCCTCTACAGTGAACTCTCTGAGGCCGCTAATGTCAAAGCCTTCTTCCAGTCTCCTTAAAAGGCCTTCAAGACCTTTCTCATCAAGGGCTGTGGGCGTTCCCCCTCCAATATAAAGGGACTCCAGAGAAAAACCGCTTTTTTTCGTCTCCTCGGCTGCCGCGTCTATTTCTCCTTCAAGGGCCTTCATATACCTGTCCATTTCCTCCTTATCAGCCTGGTTTGAGGCGAAGGAGCAGTACAGGCACCTGGTGGGACAGAAGGGTATCCCCACATAAAGGGAGATCTTTCCCTTCTCCGGGCGTCCCGCTGTTTTTTCCTGATATAAAAGAGTGTCCAATACCAGCCCTGCCTTTTCCTCACTGAGAAGATACTCCCGGGCAAGAAGCCTTTTCACCTCCTCCGGGCTTCCAAGGCGGCGGCGCATTTCTCCCGCCAGCTTTACAGGCCTTATTCCCGTAAGGATTCCCCACTTGGGGCTTTTCCCCGTATACTCTTCAAGGTCGCGGTATAAACGCCGTTTCACCTCTTCTCTTCCCAGGGATACGTCAAAGGTCTTCAGCCCCTGAGAGGAGGCTTCTGTCTCCTCTCGGCATATTTCATATTCTCCGGGCGGAAGAAACACCTTTATAAGCTCTTCGTACTGATTTATATTATCCGCTGATTTTATCACACATCTATACAAAAGGATTATTCCCCTTTTCAAAGCCTATGGTCGTAGTTCCCATATGTCCGGGATACACCTTTGTTTTGTCCGGAAGCACGAACAGCTTTCTGTGTATGGAGTCGGCCAGCTCATTGAAGGAGCAGCCGGGAAAGTCGGTTCTCCCTACAGACTGACAGAAGAGAGTGTCTCCGCTGAAAAGAGTCTTTTCCTTTGGCAGATATATGCACATTCCTCCCGGCGAATGGCCCGGAGTATGGAGAAATTCCAGTTCCAGAGAGCCTGCCGTAAGCCTGTCGCCATCCTCCACCCAGATATCGGCCTCTATTGCTTCCGGAGTACCGAAGGCTGAGCTCATGTTCACGTCAGGATCCTCAAGCATCGGCTGTTCAGCTCTGTGGGCCACAACCTTTGCCCCAGGAAAATCAGCCAGATGTCCTCTTACTCCGCATATATGGTCCGAATGACCGTGAGTGAGAATTATATAGAGTATGTCTGTTCCATCCTCTCTCACCTTGTGTGTAAGAGCGGAATTATATCCGCCGGGATCCACAATAAATCCCTTCTTCGTCTTTTCGTCCTCCACAAGATATGTGTTCACTCCCAGAGCTCCGCTGGGCATGTTGGTTATTTTCATGGATTTCCTCTCCTTTAAAAAATCTTTCTGCTGTCGAGCAGTATGGTAACAGGCCCGTCGTTATGGATCTCAACCTCCATGTGGGTCTGAAACACTCCTTCCTCTACCCTTATACCCTGATTTTTTATAATCTCCACCGTTTTTCTGTAGAGAGCGTCAGCCTCCTCCGGGCGGGCCGCCGCCGTAAACCCCGGGCGCTTTCCCTTTCTGGCGTCTCCCAGAAGGGTAAACTGTGAAACGGCGAGAACGTCTCCTCCCGCATCTTTTACGGAAAGATTCATCTTTCCCTCGTCATCCTCAAAAATTCTCAGCCCCGAAATCTTATCGGCTATATACCTGGCGTCCTTTTCGGTGTCTCCTTCCTCTACGCCTATGAGCACCGTAAGGCCTTTTCCGATTTTTCCCGTGATTTCTCCTTCCACGGTTACGCTGCTTTCTGTCACTCTCTGTACAACTGCTCTCATGATTTTGTTCTGTATGCCTCCAGTATGCCGGGAACGCTTTTCAGCGACCGGCAGATTTTTTCCATCTGTGATTTATCGTGTATGGAAAGGGTCATGTTTATCTTTACCGTTTCATCTCTGCTGGCTCTCGCGTTTATTCCCGCTATGTGAACGTCCATATCCTCACATATCTTTGAAATATTGGAGAGCATCCCCTTTCTGTCCTTGGCTGTAAGGCTTATTTCCGCGTTATAGCTTTTATCAAGCTGAGGATCCCAGCTTACCTCTATAAATCTCTTCTTTTCCTCGGGAGGAAGTGATTTAAGGTTGTCGCAGTCCCTTCTGTGAACGGATATTCCTCTTCCCTTGGTTATAAAGCCTATTATATCATCGCCGGGCACTGGATTGCAGCATTTTGCCATTCTTATCATAAGATTGTCCAGGCCTTCGACTATTACCCCCGAGCCGGTTTCCTTTACCTTCCTGTTTTTTTCCTGCTGCGCCCTCTTCTGGGTTCTTTCGCTTATTTCCGTCAGGTCGTCAAGAAGAGTCTTCTTTTCCCTGCTTTCCTCGGCCTTCTTCTCCTCGCTGTCGTAGCTTAAAAGAAGATTCATCACCTTGCTCTGCAGTGTGCCGCCGTTGCTTATCTGAGTGTAAAACTCGTCGCTGTCCTTATAGCCCAGCTCCTTTACAGCTCTGTTCACATAGGAATTCTTAAGAAGCTCTCTGGGATCATAGCCCTTCTTTCTGAGATATTTATCTATAATATCCTTGCCCTTATCGACAGCGTCTGTTTTGTTTTCCTTCTTCAGCCACTGTCTTATTTTGTTTCTGGCGGAGCTGCTCTTGGCCATTCTCAGCCAGTCTATACTCGGCCCCACGGCGTTTGGTGAGGTTATTATCTCTATTATGTTGCCGTTTTCCAGCTTGTGGTCTATGGTCACCATTTTGCCGTTGACCTTGGCTCCCACGCATTTACAGCCCACGTCTGAGTGGATTTTAAAGGCAAAATCCAGCGGCGTTGATCCCGCCGGCAGCTCAATAACGTCTCCCTGAGGCGTAAATACGAAAACCTGGCTTGAAAAAAGATCCACCTTGAGAGACTCCATAAACTCCTTGGGATCCTTGACATCCTTCTGCCACTCGAGGGCCTGTCTGAGCCACGACAGCTTTACCTCCTCCTTGTCGGAGTCTATGCCCTCCTTGTATTTCCAGTGGGCCGCTATACCGTATTCAGCGATGCGATGCATCTCATAGGTTCTTATTTGTATTTCAAAGGGCTTTCCCGTTTCGCCTATTACCGTAGTGTGGAGAGACTGGTACATGTTGGGCTTTGGCATGGCTATATAGTCCTTGAATCTTCCGGGAATAGGAGTCCACATGGTATGAACCATACCCAGAACGGCGTAGCAGTCCTTTACCGTCTCCACTATTACTCTCACAGCCATAAGGTCAAAGATTTCGTCAAGGGTCTTGTGCTGGTATTTCATCTTCTTGTATATGCTGTAAAAGTGCTTTGAACGTCCGTACACCTCGTATTTCAGGTCTATTTCGTCGAGAGATTTCTTTATCTCCTCAACTACTCTGTTTATGGCCGCCTCTCTTTCTCCCTTTCTTTCACTCACCTGCTCCGCCAGATCGTAATAGGCTTCCGGATCCAGGAACTTAAGGGCAATATCCTCAAACTCCATTTTCATGGCGTATATTCCCAGCCTCGCCGCCAGAGGAGCGTATATGTCGATGGTTTCCTTGCATTTTTCAACGATTTTGTCGTGAGTCATGTAGTTTATTGTTCTCAGGTTATGGAGCCTGTCCGAAAGCTTTATTATGAGAACTCTTATATCCTTTGACATGGCGAGAAACATCTTTCTGAGATTTTCCGCCTGACGCTCCTCCTTGCTTTCGAACTTAAGGGAGCCCAGCTTGGTTACTCCGTCTACAAGGAGCCCCACCTCGCTGCCGAAGGTTTCTATAAGCTCTTCCTCCGTATATTCTGTATCCTCCACAACGTCATGAAGAAGCCCGGCTATAATAGTTTCCTCATCCATGCCGAGATCGGCAAGGATTTCCGCCACTGCCATGGGATGTATAAGATAAGGCTCTCCCGACTTTCTCAGCTGGCCTCTGTGCATCTCCTCGGCCACGTCGTAAGCCTTTCCTATAAGCTCTGTATCATAGTTGGGATTGAATTCCAAAAGTGTGTCCAAAAATTCTTTTCTCTTCTTCATTTACAATACGGGTCCTCACTTCTTCTCTTCTTTTTTCTTTCTTTTCGCGCTTTTTCTCACCTGTCTCTCGTATTTTGAAAGGCTCTTTCTCCTGCTGAACTCATAGTAGAGAGGGCTGCATACGGCTATTGAGGAGTATGCTCCCGCTACGATGCCCACCATAAGAGGAACGATAAATTCCCTTATGGATTCGCCTCCCATAATGAGGAGCGGTATGGTAACTATAAGGGTGGTAGCCGAGGTCATGAGGGATCTTCCCAGAGTCTGAGTTATGCTCCTGTCCAGTATTTCCTCCATGGTCCCTTTGCTTTTGTTTCTCAGGTTCTCCCTTACCCTGTCGAATATTACTATGGTATCGTTTATGGAATATCCTATAACAGTAAGTATTCCGGCGATAAACGGATTGTTTACAGTTACGTTGAATATGGCGTAAAAGGCCAGCATCACCAGAGCGTCGTGGAGAACTCCCAGAAGAGCCGCTCCTCCGAACTTCCAGTTGGAAAATCTGAACCTTATGTAAATCAGCATACACAGAGAGGCTATGACTATGGCCAGAATAGCGTTGTTTTTCAGCTCATCTCCCACTGAAGGGCCGAAAAGCTCCTGTGAAACCACATCCTCGTCAGTGGTTCCGAAGGCCTCGTTGATGGAGGCTATAACCTGGCTTCTCTCATCGCTTCCCAGAGACTCTATGGTTCTTATCATTATCTGATGATTGTCCTCGCCTGAATATATTATTTCAGGATCCAGGTCGTATTCCGCTATGGCCTCCTCCACCTGGGAAATCTCAACTCTCTTCCCCATATCCATCTGGATAACGGTTCCGCCGGTAAAGTCCACTCCGTAATTAAGTCCCCTCACAAGGCCGCAGACGAGACCTGCCGCCAGTATAACAAGGGAAACGGCGTAAAATATTTTTCTGTGTTTTATAAAATGCAGCTCCTTTTTAAAGCTGAAGCTGGCGGTATTATCCTTTCTGATGCCAAAGAAGCCCTTTGTTCCCAGCCTTTTGCTGTTGGCCATCAGGTCTACATAAAGATGAGTTACGACAACCGCAGTGAATATGCTGACTATTATACCTATCATAAAGGTCCAGGCGAAGCCCTTTACCGAGCTTGTGCCTATCTGATAGAGAATTACCGCCGCTATAAGCGTCGTAACCTGGGAATCTATTACAGTGCTCATGGCCCGCTTAAAGCCTGCCTGAGTCGCTGATCTCACTGTTTTGCCCGCCACGATTTCTTCTCTTATTCTTGAGAAGATTACAACGTTGGCGTCAACCGCCATACCTATTGAGAGTATAATTCCGGCAATGCCCGGAAGAGTCAGAACGCTGCCCATGGCCGACATTATATTGAGAACTATTATTACGTAAAAGAGCAGCGCCAGATCGGCGGCTATTCCTATTCCCCTGTAGGCAACGACCATTATAAGGAGTATGAGGGCTATGCCTATGATTCCCGCGTAAATGCTCATCTCAAGAGCGCCGTAGCCTATTCTGGCAGACTGAACCGAGGAGTTTACCTCCTGAAGTTCCAAAGGAAGAGCTCCGCCTCTTATGAGAGCCGCCAGATCCGAAGCCTCGTCATGGGTAAAGTTTCCTGTTATGGAGCAACTGCCCCCGCTGATAGGTCCGTCTGAAACAGACGGCGCAGATATAATCTGATCGTCCAGTATTATCATTATGGCGTTGCTGCTTACGCCTTCCACCGTTGAGGTTACTTCCCCGTTATATGCCGCCCTGGTGGCTTCATAAAAAAGATCCGCTCCCTCGCTGTCAAACTCCAGGGCAACAGCGTATCCCGCCGACTGATCATCCATTACAGCGGTGGCGTCCTCCACATTGCTTCCATCCAGGACAATGGTGCCGTCAGACAGAGCAAACTGAAGCTGGGCTGTCCTTCCTATCTGATCTATGGCGTCCTGAGCATCCTCAGCCCCGGGAAGCTCAACTCTTATTCTCTTTTCCCCCTCAATGGTGACTACAGGCTCAGCCAGTCCCATCTGATTTACTCTTTCCTCTATTACAGCCTGAGTCTGCTCCATGGCGTCTCTCAGCTCCTCGCCCGTAAGGTCTGTCTGAGCCTCCATAACCACGTAGACTCCGCCTTTTATATCAAGGCCCAGCTGCATCCTGTCCTTTAAAGGAGCTATGGGACCCGCGCCGAAAATAGTCAGATACCACCCTGCCGCTATTATTACTATAAAAATTATTGCCAAAACACGCTTTACTTTATAGCTCATCTCATCCTCCGTACCATCTGCTGACAAAGACGCAGATCCCTCATTTAATCATACTGTTAATATTTTACTACTTTTTTACAGCCTAAACAAGGGCAAATACGTTGATTATTCATTATTTGCCCATGTTTGTCCCGGCTATTCCGCCGGCCGCTCCGGCGCCTATGGGGATGAGATAAAAAAGACTCCCTTCCCTCAGGGCGAAGGACTCTGAAAAAGCGGCTCCGGCCGCCGCCAGTATAACCGCCACGAAAATGAGAGCCGCCGCTGCTCCCGCGGCCAGGCCCCTTTTACCTGTGGCCGCCCCCTCCATAAACCCCAGAAGAGCCGTCGAAAGAGACATTATGACAATGAGCCCTCCAAAGGCCCAGCTCTCCTTAAAAGCTGTATAGGATATAAGAGCCGCCAGGGCGAAGGTAAGAAGTACAAAGGATGTAAGGGCCGCCACATAGGCTTTAAGAGTTTTTCTTATAATTTCCATAGTAACACCTCCCTTAAAGTATATTTTCAAGGGCGGCCGGATATACGCCAAAGGCAGCCTAATCCTGCGGAAACAAATAAAAGAGACGACCCTGCCCTGCGCGGCTGAGCCGTCCTTTGTGTATTTTTCATTTATGCCGGATTATAAGCCTTCAGCTTATTTTTCTTCCTTTTTCTCCTCTTTTTCCTCGTCGTCCTCTTCGTCGTATGAGTCGCCGGCGTCCTCTTCCTCCTGGGAAATATCCTCTACGTCCTCGCCAGGCTGGGAGATTTCTTCTTCCTCAGCCTCCTGGAGATCTTCCTCCTCTTCAGGCTCCTCGTCAGCAGGCTCTTCCTTTACAGGAGCGGCTTTTTTCATTCTCCTTGGCTTTCTAACCTCCGCTTCTTCTTCCTCTTCTATATCATCGTAATCGTCACGTCTTGACCTGGAAGGCTTTCTGCTTCCTTCTTCAACAACCTTGGAAACAGCCCATCTCATTATCTCGAACTTTACCTTGTCCGCTCCCACCTGAATAACCAGAGAATCATCCTTGGTTTTAACTACTTTACCACAGATGCCGCCGATGGTGATGATCTCATCTCCTACCTGCACTCCGCTTCTCATGGCGTTGATTTCTTTTTCTCTTTTCTTTTGAGGTCTGATAAGCAAAAGATACATCACTACTAATAAGATGACTAAAGGCAATATCGTTACCCAAATGTTTCCTTCCATAAACATTCCTCCTATTTTTCAGGTATAATTTATCGTTTGCCGATACTTCCCAATACAAAGTATCATGGTGCCGGCGATGGGGGTCGAACCCATACGGTGTTGCCACCACAGGATTTTGAGTCCTGCACGTCTGCCAATTCCATCACGCCGGCGTAACGGTGTAATTATATCATCATATCCTTTAGATTTCAAGGTTTTCTTTAGGCTGCTGCACGGCAAATTTTCAAGTGTTTACCCCTCTGTTTCTTCTACTTTCCCCTGTACCATCTGAAGTCCCATTGGCTTCCGTTAAAGACATTCATGTCAAAGTACTTTTCCCCTCCAGCTACATGCTCCGAGGTGGCCCGGAACGTATACTGGCAGAAAGTCCATTCTCTTCCGTCGGGAAGAGTGTCCGGAATATCGTGATCGCTTATCCATATTTCATAGTCGTCATACCTTCCCGATATGTAGCTTTCGTATATGTATGTGTTGGTGTATATGAGAGGCCTTTTGCCGTATCTGTCCTCAAGGGCTTCCAGAACCACGTCGAGGATTTCGTACATCTTCTCCTTTGAAGGGTGGTTTTCATGATAATCCCCGTAAAACTCCACATCGACTACCGGCGGCAGGCTTCCCAGCCTTTTTTCCACCGTCTCTATGTAGTTTTGAGCCTGGGATTCTCCGGGGGTATCGTAGCTGAGAAAATGGTATGCTCCCGTCTTTATGCCGGCGTCCCCGGCCTCCTCCCAGTTCTCCTCAAATCTCTCGTCTGTATGGGAGCTTCCCTCCGTTGCCTTTATAAACGCGAAGTCTATTCCCTCGGAGGCCAGCCCCTCCCAGTCTATATCCAGCTGATATACAGATACATCCACTCCTCTTACAGGGTAGGGATTCTCCTCATCCACTCCTGATTCAGTGATGAAAAAATATATGTTTCTCGCCGTAAAAATACATATGAAAAGACATGCCACCAGACAGGCCGCCTTCAGTATTTTCTTCCAGGCGCCTTTTTCATCTCTGACGAAATGTCTTTTTCTTCTCTGTCTTGTAAGTCTTTTACTGTATTTCCCGGTGCGTCTTTTACGTGGACTCATTTCTCCTGCGGCCTTCCCCTTCTTCAGCCCGTCTCAACCCTGATACTATTATATAGCCGGAGAAATGGTTTTTCAAGAAAGCCTTTTAAATATTATTTCTATCTTGCTTCGGCGAATTCTATGGCCTCTTTGCCAGAAAGATGCTCGACGTCGAGGACAAAGACGCTGACAGCCTTAAGCTTATCCTGTATTTCCTCCATGCTTCCTTCCTTGTAATCGGAGGAGTATTTGTCAGCCAGCTTCAAAAGTCCCGCCACCTTTTCTTCAGGAGTCTCCAGTATGCGCATTCTTCCGAAGACGATAACGCTTCGAAAATACGTGGTGTACTCAGCGGGAACAACCTGATCTGTTTCTATTACCGTAAATGAGGCCTTCTTATGCTTTTTCATGGCATCCATCTTGTGTCCCGCGGGCATACCGTGAAAATACAGCTTGCCATCATCGTAGGCATAGCTCAGGGGCACACCGTAAGGATAGTCGTTGTCTCCCAGAAGACATAAAACCCCCGAGGTGGATTTTTTAAGTATGCTTTCACACTCTTTCTTTTTCAGTATCTGCTTTTTGTTCCTTCTGACTTCTCTGAAATCCATGCTCTCCTCCTTAATACTTTCTTACACGGACAGGCTCCTTGCCGAGAACGCATCGTCTTATTTCTCCCCAAACCCTGTCTGCCGCCTCTTTCATATGAACCATACTGCTTCCCAGAAATCTTACCGTCATAAGAGTATCGTCGATCTTTCCCGCCGCCAGAGAAACCCCCTCTGCGGTCATTTTATTCAGCTGCTCCGGCAGACGATCGTGTATTTTTTCGGAATACACATATATTGTCCCGCTGCTCAGATACCCTTCCATCAGACCAAGGCCCGTCATATCCATGGCTTTAGGGTCCATGATACTTCTGTCGTAAAGCTTCAGCCTTCCATCCACATATATTCTGGTTTTCGAGGAATAAAGGTCATATTGAAACACTTCTCCTCTGGCCGTTCTCCCCGCCGTAACCATATCGGAAGCGATAAGAGTTGAATCCTTTTGGAGAAAGAAGTCGTTTTCCTGGCAGGCCCGTGACATGGCAAAGGGCACGTTGTGCTCGGGAAGATATTCGAGGACAGCCCCTGAGCCTACTGTGACCCTGTTTACCACCTCGGCGTGCCCCTCATCCATTTTATAGAACTTGGTATTCGACTGTGTGGTCACAAAGGCGCGGCTTTCATCCTCCAGTATTATCTCCGTCATCAGTCTGTCGTGCTGCAAAACGCCGCCGCCGGGATTGAGAAGATAAATAAATGGCGTACCGTCCCCCTCCTGATAATGGGGCTTCATTATCTGAAGGGGAAGCTTGTAATACTGCTCCGCCAGCAGTGTGTCGCCGTCTTTTTTTCTTCTGAACACAAGGCGCAGCTCTCCCGTAGGCTTATTCATTTCCCGCACCCTGCTCCTCAAAGAGCATATCCTCCTTTATCCACTTTATGATTACATCAAGGCCGACGCCCTCAAAGAGATTAGTGAACACATAGGGCTTTCCCTTTCTCTGGGCTATGGTATCCTCCTCCATAACCTTAAGATCGCTGTGAACATAAGGAGCGATATCTATTTTGTTTATAACCAGAAGGTCCGACTTTGTTATGCCCGGGCCTCCCTTTCTCGGAATCTTCTCTCCTTCTCCCACGTCTATGACAAATATGAGACCGTCTACCAGCTCCGGGCTAAAGGTGGCCGCCAGGTTGTCTCCGCCGCTTTCCACAAATATAATGTCAAGATCGTCGAACCTTTCCAGAAGAACGTCTATAGCGTCAAGGTTCATGGATATATCCTCTCTCACCGCCGTATGAGGGCAGCCTCCCGTCTCAACGCCTATTATCCTTTCTTCCTCAAGAGCTTTGGCTCTTGTGAGAATCAGCGCGTCCTCCTTGGTGAATATATCGTTTGTGACAACGCCTATATTGTAATGGTCTCGCAGCCTCTTGCAAAGCTTCTCTATCAGCGCTGTTTTTCCCGATCCCACGGGGCCTCCGACGCCGATTTTTACAGGCCTTCTCATATTATTCCTCCTATTTATTATGACATGTACAGTCTGGTTGTCAAGTATTCGTGCCTCATCCCGGCCATATCGAGAGCCGGACAGAAATTTGAGATATCCTTAAGAGGCGTCTGCAGACTTTTTTCCACAGTTTCCCTCATAACAGGATATAATTTAAGCAGTATTCCCTGGGCCTGCTTGTTGCCCAGGGGAATCAGCTTGACAGCGCTCTGGGTAAGAGCGTTTACAGTACTGAAAACAAAGGCTTCCGCGGCTCTTTGTATATCCAGCCCCAGCCTTCCGCAAAGGGCTCCGTAGGCTACGGGGTATGTAATTCCCTCCTGGCCCATCTCACTCTTGAGCTCCTCCAGCTTTTCATCCTCTGTTATATCGGCCATTATTCTCATAAAGGCCTTGCCCATTCTGAGACTGGATTCTCTGCTTTCCTTCACAGCCTTAAGGGCCCGGCTCAGCTCCTCAAGCTTCTTAAGCTCCATGCTGTCCCAGTTTTCCGAGAGTCTCGCCGCCTCCCTCATTACAGGTCCTTCGCAGCAGGCCACAGAGCTTTCCAGATAAGCCCTGGCAAAAAGGATGAAGCCCTCTTCATCCCTTACCCTTCCTTCGGCCACGTAGGTTTCCAGTCCCCATGACTGGCTGAATCCGCCGGAGGGAAAGGTCCCTCCGGCCATCTGCATAAGATAAAACAGTTCATTTTCTCTCGTCATTATCATCGCTCCCCGTCGTGATGATGGTGATGGTGATGCCCTCCCACAGTATGGGCGGCTCTTTCTCCGTCCAGCTTTTTTCTGCACCTTTTAAAGGGCACACCTATGGCCTTCATAAGGCTTTCCAGAATTCCGTCGTAGGGGATGAGTATACAGTCGTCGTATATATATGCCGGATGATGCATGTTGCCTATGTTAAAGGCAGCCTTTGCCCACTGTCTGTTTCCCTCCGGCCGTATTTCCAGAACATCCTCTTCCGGCATGTCCACGACCACAGCCCTTTTTCCATCCCGGTACAGCACGGCTCCGCAAAAGAGCCTTTCCCCGTGATCAAGAGACACGGCTATTTTTTCACCATTTTCCGTAACCAGCTTCTGATGAGGTCTGTTTAGGCTTTCATGGTCAAGAAAAACCCTTTCCACAGCTATTCCTTCATCCAGCTGATCCGCTCTGCCGGCGATTTTTTCTATGATCATTTCAGCTCCTAACCGTCTATCTGAAGTAATACTTGTGATTGAGACAAACAACCTCCTCAGGCTCGCATGTTATATATTCTCCGTCAACGTAAACCTTGTATGTCTCCGGATCTATCTCTATTTTAGGGAGATAATTGTTCCTTACCATGTCTGCCTTTGTAAGGTGTCTCGTATTTTTTATAGGAAGAAGCTTATCCTTCGAATAAGGCACCTTGTCCCCAAGCCCGGCTTCTATGGCCTGAGGTGTCACGAAAATTCTGCTGTACCTTCTCAGGGCGCTTCCACATGCTGAATACTGCTTTCTGTATATCATAGGCTGGGCCACCTCTATGGCCGCGTTTACATCCCCTGAGGATGAGTATGCGACCTGACCGCACTTAAACACAAGCCACGGCTTCGCTCCGAAAAAGGCGGCGTCCCATACGCAGAAATCCGCCAGCCTGCCCGGCAGCAGCGACCCCACGTAGTCGTCTATACCGAAGACCTTGGCGGAGTTTATAGTGTATTTCGCCATGTAGCGCAGTATTCTTTCGTTATCGTTATCCCCTTTTTCTTCAGGCAGAGGTCCTCTCTGCTTCTTCATCTTGGCAGCCATCTGCCAGGTTCTCAGAATGGTTTCTCCCACTCTTCCCATACCCTGGGAATCCGAGCCGTGTATGGAAATGGCTCCCATATCGTGGAGAACATCCTCTGCGGCTATGGTCTCTCCTCTTACTCTTGAGTCGGCGAAGGCCACATCCTCCGGAACCTTTGGATTAAGGTGATGTACCGCCATAATCATATCCAGGTGCTCGGCTACGGTATTTACCGTGTAAGGGTTGGTACAGTTGGTAGAGGACGGTATTACGTTAGGCTCGCCTACTACTCTCATAATATCCGGAGCGTGACCGCCTCCGGCGCCCTCTGAATGGTATGTATGTATGGTTCTTCCCTCAAAGGCGTCTATGGTGGTCTCTACAAAGCCTCCCTCGTTGAGAGTGTCAGTGTGTATCTGCACCTGGAAGCCCATTTTATCGGCCACCTCAAGGCAGCATCTTATAACCTGAGGAGTTGATCCGAAATCCTCGTGTATTTTCATTCCTATGGCGCCGTTTAACGCCTGCTCCACTATGGCCTCGGGAAGGCTGGAATTTCCTCTTCCCAGAAAGCCCGCGTTTACAGGCAGCTCCTCATGGGCTTCTATCATCATGAGAAGATGCTCCGGTCCCGGAGTTTCCACACTGGTGGTTTTGGCTCCGGAGCCTCCTCCCAGCATGGTGGTAAGCCCGTTGCTCATAGCCTCCCATGCCTGAGCCGGCGACTCAAAATGAACGTGTACGTCTATGCCTCCCGGAGTCACCACAAGCCCCTCAGCCGAAACAACCTCTGTGGCGCATCCTATAATGAGCCCCGGGGTTATATTCATGGTGTCGGGATTTCCGGCCTTTCCTATGCCTACAATAACCCCGTCCTTAATTCCTATATCTCCCTTGACTATTCCTATCATGGGGTCTATAATGACGGCGTTTGTAACACATACGTCAAGAACCCCGTCCTTCGTGGTCTTTCCCGACATGTTTCCCATTCCGTCTCTATCGGTCTTTCCTCCTCCGAAAAGGACCTCGTCTCCGTAGCAGTCAGCCGCGTAGTCCTTTTCTATCTCCGCTATAAGACCGGTATCAGCCAGGTGAATCTTGTCGCCCACCGTAGGACCGAACATATCGCAATATTCCTGTCTGGATAGCTTTACTGCCATATTACTCACACTCCTTTAAAACAGCGGTCATTTTCTCAATGGCTGCCTTCTTCACCTGGGGATCATGAACGTTTCCCATGGTAACTCCCATAAATCCATAGATATTCTCATCACCCTTATATGTTACAAGATTTACCCTTCGCTCCTCACCTGGCTCAAATCGTATTGCTGTGCCGGCAGGGATATCCAGCCTGTAGCCGAAGGCCTCCTCCCTGTTGAATTTAAGAGCTGTATTGGCTTCAAAAAAGTGATAGTGGGAGCAGACCTGTATGGTTCTGTCGCCGGTGTTGCTTACTATGAGCTCCTTCGTTTTCAGTCCTTCATTGATAACAATGGGGTCCTCCGCGAATATTATCTCTCCGATTTGATATTTCATGGCACCCTCCTCAATAGTTCATGGTTATCAGCTCCGATACGGGAACAGCCTCTTCTCTCTTTTCCAGCCTTATAGGGTCCTGTATCGAAACAAGCTTGTTTCCGTCAGGGAGCATTACCTCCAGCTGTATAATGGGAACAAGCGCCGGCGTTCCTTCCATTACATCCTCTTCCGTAATGATTCTTGAGCCTATGTCTATCAGCTCCGATATGGTGTTAAGGCCTTCTCTGGCCCTTTCCAGCACCTCATCGCATATAATCGACATGGCCTCGATATAATTGAGCTTTACGCCTCTTCTCCATCTTCTTCTGGACACCTCAGCCAGATTGAATATGATAAGGCGTTCCTGCTCCTTTAACGTAAGCTTCATATGTTCACCTACCCTCCTGATCAATGCCTAACCGTTTCATTTTCCTGTAAAGGGACGGCCTTGCGATGTTGAGATATTCCGCTGCTTTGCTCTTGTTGTTTCCAAAATACTCAAGCACCTTGATTATCACTTCTCTTTCCGCGTCATCTCTTGCCTTGTCTATGAGTCTGTCACCCTTTGCCTCCGCAAGATCCGGCAGCTTTATGTTGAGGGATTCCTCTCCGGCGCTCCACTGGAAATCTTCCTTGTGGATTATGTTTCCCACAGCGAAATTCATTGCTCTCTCAATATCGTTCCTCAGCTCCCTTACATTGCCGTGCCACCTTTTCTGCTTCAGCATCTCCAGCGCGTCTCTGTCTATTTCGTTGACTGATTTCCCAAGCTGAGCGTTCAGCTCGTCTATTATTGACCTGGATATGCTCTCCAGATCCTCTATCCTCTCTCTCAGAGGCGGTATGTAAAGGCTTATGACATTAAGCCTGTAATAAAGGTCCCTTCTGAATTTCCCCTCTTCCACAAGCGGTTCGAGATTTTCGTTTGAAGCGGCTATTATACGAACATCGACAGGGATCGGCTTGTCTCCGCCGATCCTGTCGATCTCTTTTTCCTGCAGGGCTCTGAGCAGCTTTGGCTGCACGGACAGAGGCATCTGGTTTATCTCGTCTATAAACAGGGTCCCCCTGTCAGCCAGCTCAAACTTTCCCTTTTTTCCTTCTCTGTTGGCCCCGGTAAAGGAACCGCCTTCATAACCGAAAAGCTCAGACTCGATAAGGCTTTCCGGAAAGGAGGAAGCGTTTACCTTTATGAATCTCTCCTTCCTTCTGCTGCTGAGATTGTGTATGGCGTGAGCCACAAGCTCCTTTCCGGTTCCCGTTTCTCCGGTGATCATGACTGTGGAAGACGTTTTTGCCGTGGATATTATCTTTTCCTTGAGCTCAGTCATGGGATCAGAGTTTCCCACCAGGTTGTTTATGGTATATTTCGTTCCTTCGAATGTCATCAGTTCACCTGCGAGCTGCTTGAGCTCCTGATCCAGGAACGCCTTGTAGCTGTCCGAAAGCTCATAGAGCCTTTCAGAATGCTGCACCACGTCGTATTCGGCCAGCCCTACCTTTTTTCCGTCTTCATACAGAGGGACGTGCATGGATATTCCTATCCCCAGGAAAGAATTGTAAAAAACGATCGACGGCTCATCCTTCTCGAGACCTTCTATCATCTTTGTCTCAGGAAAAACGTCCTTAACGTATTTTCCGAGAAAATCCTCTTTATTGACCTGAAGATACTTGGCGCACTGATCGTTTATATAGAATACGATGCCTTCCGTATCTATCATCAACAGTCCGGGGATCTGATTAAAGTACTGTTCTAATTTCTGACAATCGATCCTATCCATATCTCCCTCCCTTTTGCGTTAAAGTACAAGTCCGAAGACGATATAAAGTATGATAGTAACGATGATCGGCGGAACGACCATAGGAAGACCCGTCTTAAGGAAATCATTGTTACGTATCTGCGAAATGCTGCAGGAAAGCGTAACGGAATCTCCGAAGAAGCAGGTCGAGCTTCCTGCGGCAGCTCCGGCTATAACTGCTCCGATAGTCAGATACATATTTGCATCAAGCGCCTCTGCCAGCGGCAGCATGATTGGGAAGCATACTGCGGCCATTCCCCAGAAGCTCCCTGTAACGAAACCAAGTACAAGCATTATTACAAATGCTATTACAGGGAGAGTCGCTCCGTTTATGATGTCTACGACGCTGTTTACAACGTAAGGCGCAAGACCCAGTTCATCGTTGCAGTTCTGAAGCACGAAAGCGCTTATAACTATTGCGGTTACAACGAACATATCCTCGAATCCTCTGAATATGGAATCAAATGCATCCACTGCCTTTATAAGCTTCTGAGGTATGTAGAGGATGTAGCAGAGAGCTATGCCTACCAGCAGCCCGTACATGAGCTCCTGAGTTATGAGAGTGACAACTATGAGGCATACCATAGGGATGAGGAAGTTCCAGATGTTTGTAGGCGGCTTTTCCTCTTCCTCAACATGCTCTGCCGCCAGATCAGGAGGAAGCACCAGGCCTTCCTGCTCTGCTCTCAGCTCTGCCTTTTTCATGTTTCCGAAAGGCTTTACGATCCTCAGCTGATACAGCAGTACGAATATGAGCAGCACCCACGCAAAGAGGGTGAACGGCATGGCCTTCACGATCTCGGCAAGACCTTCTCCTGCTTCAAGTCCGAGAGACATTTCAACCTGACCGCTCATAAACACTCCCCAGAGGGAAAGCGGCACCAGTACGCAGATGACGCATGCCACGCTGTTTATGGCAAATGCGAACATCTCTCTGGACATCTTGTTTTTATCGGCGATAGCCCTGTTGGATACGCCGGCTGCCAGCACGCTGAAATAATTATCTAAGAAGAATATCATTCCCATCAGCCATGTTAAAAAGCCTGCTTTTTTCTTGGTGTTGGCAAATTTGAGGCCCAGCTTCGTAAATCCGGATACTGCATTGGACTGATCCAGCATTCTGATGAATATGCCGAACAGGCCGAATATGACCACGTAATACGCGGATTCGCCCAGCTCCACATAAAGTGAATCCAGATAGGCCAGTACGAATTTCTCTTTGGCGATTATGACGTATCCCACGAGAGTTCCCAGTATGAGAGGCTCTACAGCTCTCTTCGTTATTATCGCCGTAGCGATGACAACGATTACCGGGATCAAACTTAGTGCTCCGTATGTCCCTTCCATAACACACTCCTTTCTGAGACAATAAAGTAATAATGATTGATATTACTATCTTGATTGCAAATAGTGTGCCATTTTCAAATTTTCAGAAAACGTTGAAATCAAGCCGTTTCTTCCCTGTAACAAAAGCCCTGTATTTCCGTGACTGCATCTCTAAAGCTACACTTTAGCCGTGCTTTTCTCAAATACGCTGAAAATGCCATGTTCAGTTATTGTTTCATTGTCGATACAATGTATTCTATAGGATACACATTTTAAATTATATATTTAATTTAAAGACGCTTTCCCTGAAATCCCCCCTTGTCCCGCATTATAACAAAAGAACCAGTGCGTTAATTCCCTTAACACATCGGCTCTTATATTAATTTCATCTTTCACGGGCAAATCTGCTCTTTATATCGAAGCCATGATTCATGGGACCGCAGCCGGCCCCCAGATCCAGCATGGCTCCCAGAGCTCCCGATATATATTCCTTTGCCAGCTCAACTGAGTCCTCCAGGTCAAAGCCCTTGGCAAGATTTGAGGCTATGGCGCTGGAAAGAGTGCATCCCGTTCCATGAGTGTTGTGATTATCTATCCTTTTTCCCCTGAACCAGCTGTATCCTTTTTCTGTATAAAGAAGATCATTGGCGTTCTCCGACTTATGTCCCCCCTTTAAAAGCACGGCGCATCCGTTCTCGCGGCTTATTTTTTCCGCCGCCCTTATCATGTCCTCATCGGTTTTAACGGACAGACCCGACAGAACCTCTCCCTCAGGTATATTGGGCGTAAGCAGGTCTGTCAGAGGAAGAAGCGCCCTCTTGAGAGTATCAACGGCTTCATCGCTTATAAGCCTTGAGCCGCTTGTGGATATCATTACAGGATCAGTCACTATATTTACCGCCCCGTATTCTCTGAGCTTTTCCCCTATAGCCTCTATAAGCTCCGATGAAGCCGTCATTCCTATTTTCACCGCCTGAGGAGGAATATCCGTGAACACACTGTCAAGCTGCTCTTTAAGAAAGTCCGGAGACACCTCCATTATTCCCGTTACCCCTGTGGTGTTTTGAGCAGTTAAAGCCGTAACGGCGCTCATAGCGTATACTCCGTTTGCCGTCATGGTCTTAATATCCGCCTGTATTCCGGCGCCTCCGCTGGAGTCGCTTCCCGCGATGGTAAGTACTGCTTTCATAATATGCTCCTCTTTCATACCTCTTTCATAAAATCCTTAAAGTCCGGATGGCGGAAATCTCTTACGTATATGTCTCCCGCCTTTTCCATATATTCTCTGTACTCCTCTCCCGAGGGGTCGTATACGGCAGCCGTAACGAAGCCGGCCTCCCCGGCGGTCCTTATTCCCAGAGGAGAGTCCTCAAAGACCACCGTATTCTCAGGCCTTTCTCCCAGAAGCCGGGCCGCCTCCAGATAGATGAAGGGATCATCCTTTCCCTTCCCTACCTGGGCGCAGGTAAGACTTCCCTTGAAAAAGCCATGTATTCCCAGTCGTTTCAGAGCCGCCTCCATGTTGGCCCTTCCTCCCGAGGTGGCGATGGCCATTGGGATATTCAGCCCGGCGAAGCCCTCAAGGTATTCTCTGACGCCTTTTTTTAGGGAGACCTCATTTTCATAAAAGCTTTTTAAAAGAATGCTCAGCTCCTCTGTCACC
The DNA here is from genome assembly GCA_018714925.1 of Candidatus Allocopromorpha excrementigallinarum. Taxonomy (GTDB): domain Bacteria; phylum Bacillota; class Clostridia; order Peptostreptococcales; family Anaerovoracaceae; genus Lentihominibacter; species Lentihominibacter excrementigallinarum. The sequence continues at coordinate 1,320 of DVMP01000117.1, read as the reverse complement.
TCTCCCGTCGTCTTCCTTAGACCGTATTCCTTTATCATATACTCCGCGCCTTCTTCCATGGTTATATATAAAAGCTTTTTGTCAAGATCCTTTTCAGGTCTGATTCCCATGCCCTTCAGGTATCTCTCTCCCAGATTCTCCCATATTCCCATGGAATCCAGAATAACCCCGTCAACATCGAATATGGCTCCTTTTATCACCTTAAAACCTCTTTTCGTCATTTATTTTAACATTTCATCCACTTTTTCCGCCAGCCCTTCCGCCGCTTCTGTAATATCACCGGCCGCGAAAAGAGCGCTTATAATGGCAACGCCGCATATGCCCGTTCCCTTAAGCAGGGTCACGTTGCCTTCATTTACTCCGCCTATGGCTATTACCGGGATGCTTACGGCAGAGCATATTTCTCTCACCGTATCCATGGAAACATGCTTCGCGTCAGCCTTTGATCCCGTTGAAAAAACAGCTCCCACGCCGAGATAATCCGCTCCGCTTTTTTCAGCGGCCACAGCCTGCTCCACGGTTCTCACGGATACGCCGATTATTCTTTCCGGCCCCAGCCTTTTCCTGGCCGCCTCCGCAGCCATATCCTTCTGTCCCACATGTACTCCGTCGGCGCCGCACTCCGCCGCTATGTCAGGGTTGTCGTTTATAACAAAGGGAACCTTGTATCTGCCGCAAAGCTCCTTTATTTCAAAGGCCTCTTTTAAAAGTTCTTCTCTTTTCAAATTCTTCTCTCTAAGCTGTACAAAGGTGACTCCGCCCTTAAGGGCCTCCTCCACAGCTTCCCTGAGAGTCCTTCCATTAAGCCATCTCCTGTCTGTAACGGCGTACACCTTCAGCAGGTCTCTATCCAGCATTCCAACGGGCTCCTTTCTCCGGCTCTGCCGGTACGCGCCTCTGTTCAAAAAAGCGGGCAGCCTGGAAAGCGTGCCCGCAGCGTAATTACTTTACTATATAAATCTTATTTTATCCGTCATGCTTTCCATATGCTCATCCCATTTTTCCTTTGGAACATCCTCTATGGAAACAGTAACGGCCGATTTGTCCACCTTAAGCTCATCCACAATAAATTTCTGTACGTTCAGAGCCAGCTTTTTCTTCGTTTCATCATCCCTTCCCGGATACATGGTAATATCAATGTGAGGCATTTTTCTTCTCCTTTCGCCGCGCGAAATCACTTATACGGAAATATTATCATTCTTTCCCTTACAGTGTCAAGCAGCGGGAGAGCTTTATGAATAATTCCTGCCTGAAAACAAAAACACCGACCCTGAAAGGCTCGATGTTTTTCTCTGGTGCGGCCTACCGGACTTGAACCGG
>DVMP01000116.1 GCA_018714925.1 Candidatus Allocopromorpha excrementigallinarum | reverse complement strand
CTTCGTCATCGTCCTCAAGCTTTATGGCTCTCACTCCTCCGGCTATTCTTCCCATAGGTCTCACGTCGTTCTCGGAGAAGCATATGCACTTGCCGTTTTTGGTTATTATTATAACGTTGTCGCTTCCCGTGGTCTGCTTTATACCCACAAGCTCGTCTCCATCCTTCAGGTTTATGGCTATAAGGCCTGTTTTCCTGTTGGTGTCAAACTCGGAAAGAGCTGTTTTCTTTATGGTTCCGTGCTTTGTCACGGCTATAAGATATTTATCCTCGCTGAAATCCTTAAAAGGAATAACAGTTGTTATTCGCTCTCTCTGCATTAGATTGAGGAAGTTTATGGCCGGAGTTCCCCTGGCTGTTCTTGTTGCCTCAGGTATTTCATATGCCTTTATCTTATGAGCCTTCCCCGTGTTGGTAAAGAACATGAGATTATCGTGGGTCGAAGTCATTATAAGGCTTGTGACAAAATCATTTTCTCTGGTGGTAAGGCCTGTTATTCCCTTTCCTCCTCTTCTCTGAGTCTTATAGGTGTCCGCCGGTATTCTCTTGAGATATCCCAGATGAGTAAGAGTAACCACAACCTGCTTTTCCTCTATGAGATCAGCCTCATCCATATCCTCTGCGTCGGCTGTTATCTTAGTCCTTCTCTTATCGCCGTATTTTTCCTTAATTTCAAGAAGCTCCTCCTTTACTACTCCCATGAGAAGCTTTTCGTCGGCGAGAAGAGATTTATAGTAGGCTATTCTTTTAAGAAGCTCGTCGTATTCGTTTTCTATCTTCTCCCTTTCCAGACCCTGAAGTCTTGCCAGTCTCATGTCCAGTATGGCCTGGGCCTGTATCTCGGAAAGCTTGAACCGGTCCATGAGTCTTTCCCTGGCGTCGCTGTAGCTGGATCTTATTATCTTTATTATCTCATCTATATTGTCAAGGGCTATTCTCAGACCTTCCAGTATGTGAGCTCTCGCCTCGGCCTTTCCCAGATCGAATTTTGTTCTCCTGGTAACAACCTCCTTCTGGTGCTTAAGATATTCCTCTATTATTTCATAGAGATTGAGAAGCTTTGGCTGGCCGTTTACAAGAGCTATCATTATCATGCTGTAGTTTTCCTGAAGCTGAGTATGCTTGTAAAGCCTGTTTAAGGTTATTCTCGGATTGGCGTCCTTTTTCAGCTCTATGACTATCCTCATTCCGTTTCTGTTGGATTCGTCTCTTATGGCCGATATGCCTTCTATCCTCTTATCTCTTACAAGCTCTCCTATTTTCTCAAGGAGCCTTGCCTTGTTAACCTGGAAAGGTATCTCCGTTATTATTATCTGGGAGCGTCCTCTGTCCGTTTCCTCTATATTGGCTACGGCTCTTACGAGAACCTTTCCCTGTCCCGTTCTGTAGGCTTCTCGCGCTCCCTTTTTTCCCAGAATCTGAGCTCCAGTGGGAAAGTCGGGACCCTTTACTATCTTTATGAGATCGTCTACGGTACAGTTTTCATCATCTATCATCCTTACGGTGGCGTCTATTACCTCCTTCAGATTGTGAGGAGGTATTGAAGTAGCCATGCCTACGGCTATGCCGTTGCTTCCATTTACGAGGATGTTGGGAAACCTTGAAGGAAGAACTACAGGCTCCTTTTCCTCCTCATCGAAGTTAGGCATAAAGTCAACTGTATCCTTGTCTATATCCCTTATCATTTCAAGGGCGAAAGGAGACATCCTGGCTTCGGTGTAACGCATGGCGGCGGCGCCGTCGCCGTCAACGGAGCCGAAATTTCCGTGGCCGTCTACGAGAAGATATCTTGTGGAAAAGTCCTGAGCCAGTCTTACCATGGCGTCGTATATGGAGATGTCTCCGTGAGGGTGGTATTTACCCATTACCTCTCCCACAATACGGGCGGACTTTTTAAAAGGCTTGTCCGGCGTAACGCCGAGACCGCTCATACCGTAGAGAATTCTTCTGTGAACAGGCTTGAGTCCATCCCTTACATCCGGAAGGGCTCTGGAAACGATAACGCTCATGGCGTAATCTATATATGAGTTTTTCATCTCATCATGTATTTCATGCTGAATCATTTTCTGATCTTCGATCAAGTTTGGCATTTATTAAACTCCTTCCTCACTATATGTCGAGCTTTGCCAGAGCGGCGTTTTCCTCTATGAATTTACGCCTCGGCGGAACCTTGTCTCCCATAAGGGTGGTAAATATTTCGTCGGCTCCCGCCGCGTCGTCTACTGTTATCTGTATGAGGGTTCTGTTATTGTAGTCCATGGTGGTTTCCCAGAGCTGATGGAAATCCATTTCGCCGAGACCCTTATATCTCTGTATATCTGCCTTGCCCGGCTTTTGTGAAAGCTCCTTCATAAGCTTTTCCTGCTCCTTTTCAGAGTAGGTATAGTAGATTTCCTTTCCCTTCTTTACCTGATAAAGAGGAGGCTGGGCCGCGTACACATATCCCTTTTCTATGAGAGGCGTCATATATCTGTAGAAGAAGGTGAGGAGCAGAGTTCTTATATGAGCTCCGTCCACGTCGGCATCTGTCATTATTATTATCTTGTGATATCTCAGCTTGCTTTCGTCAAACTCAGGTCCTATATTACAACCGAAGGCTGTTATCATGTTTTTTATCTCGTCTGAATTGAGTATTCTGTCCAGCCTTGCCTTTTCAACGTTGAGTATTTTTCCTCTGAGAGGAAGCACGGCCTGTCTCATTCTGTCTCTTCCCTGCTTGGCGCTGCCGCCGGCGGAATCTCCCTCTACCAGGAATATCTCAGAAAGAGCGGGATCCTTTTCCGAGCAGTCTGCCAGCTTTCCCGGCATGGATATGCCGTCTAAAACTCCCTTTCTCCTGGTAAGCTCTCTTGCTTTTCTGGCCGCTTCCCTTGCCCTTGAGGCTCTCAGGCATTTATCAACTATTATCTTTGCCTGAGCGGGATTTTCCTCGAGAAATGCCAGTATGTTTTCAGCTGTGGCAGTTTCAACAAAGCCTCTCATTTCGCTGTTTCCCAGCTTTGTCTTGGTCTGTCCCTCAAACTGAGGCTCCGTAAGCTTTACGGATATTACGGCAGTAAGTCCCTCTCTTACGTCCTCCCCTGTAAGAGCGTCGTCGCTGTCCTTGAGAAATTTGTTTTTTCTGGCGTAATCGTTGAATATTCTCGTAAGAGCCGTCTTAAAGCCCACCACGTGGAAGCCTCCTTCAGTGGTGTTTATATTGTTGGCGTATGAGAGAAGCATTTCATTGTACCTGTCCGTATACTGCATGGCTATTTCAACTTCCTTATCCCTGTCGGCCACTTCAAAGTATATGACATTTTCGTGGAGAGTCTCCTTATTTGTATTGAGATGGGTAACGAATTCCCTTATACCTCCTTCATAATGGAAAACCTCTTCCTTCTTTTTTCCTTCTCTCTCATCCTTTATGGATATTTTTATTCCCTTGTTGAGAAAGGCCATTTCCCTCAGTCTTCTCTCAAGGGTTTCAAAATCAAATTCTGTTTCGTCGAATATTTCGGGATCCGGCCAGAAGGTTGTCTTTGATCCTGTTTTTCTGGAATTTCCCTCTTCAGTAAGAGGACTTGTGGTCTTTCCTTTTGCGTATGTCTGCCTGTATATTTTTCCGTTTCTCTTTATTTCAACCTCCATCTTAGTGGAAAGAGCGTTTACTACGGAAGCTCCCACGCCGTGAAGT
>DVMP01000115.1 GCA_018714925.1 Candidatus Allocopromorpha excrementigallinarum | reverse complement strand
ATGGATTCGGAAAATCTCCACAGGAGATTAAAGAAAATAATCGGACAGGTACAGGCTATAGACAGAATGGTAGACGAGGACGTGCCATGTGAGGATGTGCTTTCACAGATTAACGCGGCCAAGTCTGCCCTTCACAAAGCCGGCCAGGTGGTTCTCGAGGGTCACATAAAGCACTGTGTCCGCGACGGCATAGAGCATGGCGACCCCGACAGGACCATAGAGGATTTTACAAAGGCTGTTGAACGCTTTGCCAACATGAAATAATTCTGACAGCATATTTAAAAAAGGCAGTTAGTTATAACTGTCTTTTTTTATATCCCCATTGACAACCTATACCCCTATAGGTATAATCAAGATGACATATTACTTTTCCTTACAGGAGGTTTAAAATGGAAAAAGCTGTGGAAAAACTCGAATCCTTTCTCGAGATCGGTGGTACTAAAAAGGAGATAACTCTTCTGGTGATCTCCGGTCTGGCTCTTCTGGCAAGCATCTTTGATCTTGTTCCCCTTCCCTTTAATCCCGCCTGGATAGCCATTATCCTCTGCGGCATACCGATTATTCTTGAGGCTGTTATCGGCCTCGTTACCGCTTTTGATATCAAGGCTGATGTTCTCGTTTCCATCGCCCTTGTGGCCGCTGTTTTTATAGGCGAGGATTTCGCCGCCGGCGAGGTGGCCTTCATAATGCAGCTGGGAGCTCTTCTTGAAGATCTCACCGTGGCAAAGGCAAGAGCGGGTATTGAAAAGCTTGTTCACCTTACTCCCCAGACTGCCAGAGTATTAAAGGACGGCGTGGAAAAGGTGATTCCCGCTGAAGAGGTGTCCGTCGGCGACGTGCTCCGTGTCCTTCCCGGAGAAACGGTTCCTGTAGACGGCGTTATTACTTCAGGCCGCACTTCTATAGATCAGGCCGTAATGACAGGGGAATCTCTTCCTGTGGACAAGGGCCCGGAGGACCAGGTATCAAGCGGCACCGTAAACCAGTTCGGAACCTTTGAAATGCGCGCCGTAAAGGTAGGAGAAGACAGCTCCATACAGCGTATGATAAGACTGGTTCAGTCAGCGGATGCGGGAAAAGCCAAAATCGTGGGAATCGCCGACAGATGGGCCACCTGGATAGTGGTAATCGCTCTGGCCTCTGCCATAATAACCTGGATAGTTTCGGGAGAAATAATAAGAGCCGTCACCATCCTCGTAGTCTTCTGTCCCTGCGCTCTTGTTCTCGCCACACCGACAGCCATTATGGCCGCCATAGGCAACGCCACCAAGCACGGATTTCTCGTACGTGAAGGAGACGCACTGGAACGGCTGGCATCTGTATCCAAGGTGACCTTTGATAAAACCGGAACCCTTACCTACGGCAATCCAAAGGTGGTAGCGGTAAAAAGCCTGAGCTCTTCCTTCACATGGCAGGACATTTATTATCTGACCGCCTCCTCAGAGCAGTTTTCCGAGCATCCTCTCGGGAAGGCCATAGTAAGCTGCTATAAACAGGAGACCGGAAAGAATACAGCCCCTGCTGAGGATTTCAAAATGATTCCCGGAAGAGGAGTCAGCGCCAGAGTAGCGGACAGCATAAGCATTATGGCGGGGAATTCCGAAATGATGAAGGAAAACAATATAGCCATTTCTTCTGAGGCGGCCCTTCAGGCTCAAAGCTTCATAGAAAAGGGCTGCACCATAATATATATTGCCGCGGACGGAGCTCTGTCCGGATACATAGCCCTCTCCGATACACTCAGGGAGGAGGGCCCTGAAATGATTAAGAGCATGACAGCACTCGGCGTTCAGCCCGTACTGCTCACAGGAGACCACATGGAGGCTGCGGGCTCTATTGCTGGACAGCTTTCCATAGAGGATGTCCATGCCGGCTGTCTTCCTGAGGATAAAATGAGCGTTATAGATGAATATCAGCGTCAGGGATACAGAGTCTGCATGATAGGAGACGGCATAAACGACGCCCCTGCTCTTAAAAAGGCTGATGTGGGCATCGCCATGGGAGGCGTGGGAAGCGACATAGCAGTTGACGCCGCCGACATAGCCCTTGTGGATGACGAGATAAAGGAATTTCCTCATCTTCTGGCCCTTGCCAAAAGAATGATGATCACCATAAAATGCAATCTTTCATTTTCAATGGCGCTTAATTTCGCGGCCATAATACTGGCAATGCTGGGAATACTGGGACCTGTATGGGGCGCCCTGGTTCATAACGCCGGCTCCGTTCTCGTAATAGTAAACTCAGCCTTTCTCCTTAAATGGAAGAAAAAAAGACCGTGATTATCTCAAGGCACGGCTCCAAAGCGCTGAAGCTCACCTCAGAAGGATTCGACAAAAAAGCCGCTCCTCCGGGAAGCGGCTTTTTTAAGCTTTCATATACAAACGAAAACTTTCTAATTCTTTTTCATTTTTATCATTATCCATTTAATCAGCTGTATCACCGGTATATTGAGGAAGGCCAGGCCGTATACCGTAAGAAGCTGAGGAATTCCCAGAGTCTGTACCTGGAACACGTGATCCAGGAAAGGAAGGCCTATGGCGCAGGTTATAAGTATCATACCCAGGAAAAAGGCTCCTATAAGGTATTTATTTCCCCAGAGCTTTTTCGTAAATACCACAGGCTTGTCGGACTTGCAGTTAAAGCCGTGGAAGAGCCTGCTGACACAGAGGGTTCCAAAGGCCATAGTGCTTCCCAGAAGCGCGCTTCCTCCCAGCGCTTCGCAGGTAAACCAGCCGTTTAATCCCATGAGAAAGGCTATAACCGTCATTATACATATGGAAACTCCTCCTATGCCTATTCTGGCAAGAAAATCCCTGGTCAGTATGGATTCATTGGCAGGCCTCGGCTTTTCCTTCATAAGATCCCTGGTATGAGGCTCAAGGCCGAGAGCTATGGCCGGCAGGCTGTCTGTCAGAAGGTTTATAAAGAGCAGGTGCACCGGAGCGAAAGGCACAGGCAGCGCGAACACCGAAGCGTAAAGCACCGTCAATATGGCTCCGAAATTCCCCGAAAGCAGGAACTGTATGGCGTACTTTATGTTCTTGTATATATTTCTTCCCGTTTCCACTGCCTTTACTATGGTGGCGAAGTTGTCGTCGGTGAGAACCATAGCAGCCGCGTCCTTGGAAACCTCGCTGCCCGTTATTCCCATGGCAACGCCTATATCGGCCTGCTTCAGAGCGGGAGCGTCGTTTACTCCGTCGCCTGTCATGGCTACAATGTTCCCCTTGTCCTGCCATGCCCGCACTATTCTTATTTTATGCTCAGGGGAGACTCTCGCGTAAACGGAAATGTTTTCAACATAATCCCTCAGCTCCTCATCTGACATGTCGTCTATGGCCGAGCCCTCGCAGGCCTCGGATTCTTCCTTAAGGATGCCTATTTTCTTGGCTATGGCAGCCGCCGTAACCTTGTGATCTCCCGTTATCATCACCGGCTTTATTCCCGCGGCCACACACTCGGCAACAGCGGGAGCCGATTCTTCCCTAGGAGGGTCCATCATGGAAATAAGCCCCAGGAAGGTAAGCTCATTCTCATCCTCCACTCCCGGCTCAAGCCCCTCTTCTATTTCCTTGAAGGCAAAGGCAAGGACTCTCAGACCGTTTCTTGAAAAGTCGCCGTTGCACTCCTCTATATTCCTTATATCCTCCTCTGTAATTTCCCTTTTTCCTTCAGGAGTCATTATGGAGTTTACCCTTCCAAGGAGAACGTCCACGGCCCCCTTTGTCATCATCATACAGACTCCCGACTCCATCCTGTGACATGTGGACATGAGCTTTCTGTCGCTGTCAAAAGGAACCTCTCCTATCCTCGGGTTGCTCCTTCGCTCATCATCATAGGATACTCCCAGCCTGATGCCTATGTTTATGAGAGCCGTTTCCGTAGGATCTCCTATTTCCTTTCCGTCCGCTATGGTTGAATCGTTGCAGAGGATACTTGATCTCATAAGGAATCTTTCCTCCTGATCCTCTGTATTTATATGAGCGGCGTCTATCTTTCTCCTGTATACGTAATATCCCTCTACAGTCATCTTGTTCTGAGTAAGGGTTCCCGTCTTGTCGGAGCAGATTACAGATACACTTCCAAGACCTTCAACAGCCTGAAGCTTTCTTATTATAGCGTGCTCCTTGGCCATTTTCTGGGTACCGAAGGAAAGAACTATGGTAACTATGGAGCTGAGAGCCTCAGGTATGGCTGCCACAGCAAGGGCTACGGCAAAGAGGAAGGCTTCTCCTATGGCCTCTCCCCTGATTACGCTTATTCCGAAGAGTATGCCGCAGAACACGAGGATTAGTATGGAAAGCTTTCTTCCGAAGTTATCAAGATTGACCTGAAGTGGCGTCTGCTTCTCCGATGTGGTCTTAAGAAGCGTTGCGATCTTACCCACTTCGGTTTCCATGCCTGTAGAGGTTACTACAAACTCGCCTCTTCCGTAGGTTACGAAGCTTCCCGAGTATACCATGTTTATTCTGTCTCCCAGGGCCGCCTTTCCCTCTATAACGGAAGGATCCTTTTCCACTCCCAGGCTTTCCCCTGTAAGAGCGCTTTCGTCCACCTTCATTCCGGCGTTATCTGTTATTCTTCCGTCAGCGGGAACAAAGTCGCCGGCCTCAAGGCTTACAATATCCCCTACCGTTATCTGCGAGGCGGGGATCTTTACAAACTGCCCGCCCCTGAAGACCTTTGCCTCGGGAGCCGACATTTTCTTCAGACTGTCCAGAGACTGCTCCGCCTTTACCGTCTGTACGGTTCCCAGTATAGCGTTTATGGTTATTACCACCAGTATTACTATAGTGCTCTCCAGGTCTCCCAGGATGCCTGAAATTATAGCGGCGAATATAAGTATTATTACGAGAAAATCCTTGAACTGCTCGAAGAATATTCTTACAGTTGATTTTTTCTTTCCCTCAACAAGCTCGTTGGGTCCGTACTTTTCCTGGTTGGCCGCCACCTGCTCATCTGTAAGAGGCTCGGTCCCTCCGTTAAGGGATATCTTCACCTCATCCCCTGTCATCTGGTAAAATT
>DVMP01000114.1 GCA_018714925.1 Candidatus Allocopromorpha excrementigallinarum | reverse complement strand
CAGAGGCAGTCGCGAAGGAGCTGGAACGACAGGAGCGATTGACGGAAAAAAAGGAAAAAGCAGGTATTAATACTCGAATAAACGCCAAAGATGCGGTTATCGAGGGAATGAAGAAAAAAACGACGGCGAGAATTGCCATTGGAAAAGCGGGCCCAAGGCTGAGAACAAACACGTTTTTAAAGCTGCGCGCGGATCATGCGAGAGCTAAGGATGCGGTACTGTCCAGTGTAGATGAAAGCATTATAAAAGCATTGGATCTTTTACAGATAAAAAGCCTATGCAGAGATGTAAACGAGCATCTTACGAGACCTGATTTAGGAAGAAAGATTTCGGAAGAAACGAAAGAAATTCTGAGAAAGCACTGTATAAGAAAACCTCAGGTGCAGATTTATGCTTCCGACGGGTTAAGCAGCAAAGCTATAGACGAAAATATATCCGATATACTTCCTATTATGATGGACGGGCTGGAAAGCGAAGGAATAAAAGTGGGAACGCCTTTTTTTCTTAAATACGGCAGAGTCCCCACTATGGATGTAATATCGGAGGTCCTTGAAGCAGAGCTTACATGTGTATTAATTGGAGAAAGACCCGGACTGGCTGCGGCAGACAGTATGAGCGCTTACATAACATACGGAGCAAGGCCGGGGATAAGAGAATCCTGTAGAACGGTTATTTCAAATATTCACGGTAAGGGAATACAGCCAGTGGAAGCGGGGGCGTACGCGGTCAGCGTTATAAAAAGGATGCTGGCCGAGAAAAAAAGCGGAGTTGACTTTAAAGTATGAGAAGAGGAAGGTGAAAGCCATGAAGGGAGACGCCGTTAAGGCTAACGTCTTAAGCGTTCAGGAGATCCCTAGAGCTGACAGGCATCTCATGCGGGCGCTAAAAGTGCCTCAAGAATATGAAAGTCTGGGAATAATAACAACGGATATAGACGATGTTTCATACGCTGCCCTTGATGAAGCAACTAAAAAGGCAAGAGTTGCTGTCTGCTATGCCCATTCAATGTATGCCGGTTCATCTAATGCTTCTACGAGGCTGGCGGGAGAATTTATAGGAATTTTAGCCGGGAAAGATCCGGAAGAAGTCAGAAGCGGGATTGACGCGGCGGTTAGATATATTGAAAATGACGCCTTTTTTTATGAAGCCGATAACGAAGGAGGAGTAAAATATTTTTCACACTGCATATCAAGGGCGGGCAGCTACTTGTCAAAGGTGGCAAAGGTAAAGGAGGGGAGTCCTCTGGCGTATTTAATAGCGCCGCCCAATGAGGCTATCTGCGGAATTGACGCGGCATTGAAAGCCGCGGAGGTTGAAATGAAGGTTTTTTACGGACCTCCTACTGAAACCAATTTCGCGGGTGGACTGTTGACAGGAGAACAGTCGGCATGTGAGGAGGCCTGCAGAGCCTTTGAAAGTAAAGTGATACAGGTGGCGGAATACCCTATAAAATTTTGTACATAAGGAGGAAAAAATGGAACTTGACAGAGATTTAAAGTCCATACAGGAGGCGAGGAACCTGATGGAAAATGCGGTTTGCGCCCAGAGAAAATTCAGAGAGTATTCTCAAAGGGAGATTGACTGTATAGTAAAAGCAGTTGCTGAAGCCTGCGAAGAAGGAGCGGAGCTTCTTGGGGCTATGGCGGCAGAGGAAACGGGTTTTGGGGTTCCGGAGGACAAAACCATAAAAAACATTCTGGGAAGCAGGACTACATACGAGTATATTCGTGACATGAAGACAATAGGGATAATAAATGAGGATAAGGAAGCCGGGATTATGGAGGTAGGTGTGCCGGTAGGCGTTGTAGTGGCGCTTATTCCTTCCACAAACCCAACGTCAACCACAATGTATAAAACCTTGATATCTCTTAAAGCGGGAAATTCAATAATTATTTCCCCTCATCCCAGCGCGAAAAAATGTATAGAGAAAACTGTTGACATAATAAATGATGCCCTGGGAGAAACAAACGCTCCCAATAATATCGTCCAATGTGTAAGCAACCCTTCCATGGAAGCGACGGAAACCCTTATGAAGCATAAAGACACGGGAATTATACTGGCAACCGGAGGAGAAGCAATGGTAAAGGCCGCTTACAGTTCAGGGAATCCTGCTCTGGGAGTAGGCCCCGGAAACGGACCGGCGTTTATAGAGAGAACTGCGGATATACATGAGGCAGTAAGGCATATTGTTGAGAGCAAAACCTTTGACAATGGCACCATATGCGCGTCGGAGCAGTCTGTAGTAGTCGAGGAATGTATGGAGGAGCAGGTAAAAACTGAAATGGAAAGACAGGGCTGCTATTTTATGAGTGACAGTGAAAGCCGGCAGGTAGGGAGCTTTATTATGCGGGGAAACAACACTATGAATCCGGCAATAGTAGGGAAATCCGTCGAGGCCATATGCGAGATGACAGGAATAAATGTTCCGTCAGGCACGAAAATTCTTGTTTCAAAGCAGAATGAAATAGGATATTACAATCCTTATTCAAGAGAAAAGCTCTGTCCCATACTGGGTTTTTACGTGGCTCACAGCTGGGAAGATGCCTGTGGAATATGTATGAAGCTTTTGTACAACGAAGGCGCGGGGCATACTATGACAATTCATTCAAAGGACGATGACATAATAAGGGAATTCGCTTTGAAGAAGCCTGTATCGAGACTACTGGTAAACACAGCGGCATCCCTGGGAGGCGTAGGAGCCACAACATCTCTCGCTCCTGCTTTTACACTGGGCTGCGGAGCTGTAGGTGGCAGCGCCACATCCGATAACGTTTCGCCTTTTAATCTTATGAATGTGAGGAGAGTGGCTTACGGAAAGAAGGAGGTTGGGGATCTGAGGCGTGATATAAATTCTGCGGATAACCGTTATGTAAAGAACAGAAAGGAAGATGAAGAATTAAAAATAAGCGCCGAAGAAATATCTAAAATAACAAAGGAAGTTTTAGACAGTATTTTAAAAGGAAATATAAGGTAATTTGTTAGGAGGTAAAAAATGGAAAAATATCAGGCTTTAGGAATGGTAGAAACAAAAGGACTTGTGGGATCAGTTGAAGCAGCTGACGCTATGGTAAAAGCCGCCAACGTAACGCTAATAGGAAAGGTTCATGTGGGAGGCGGTCTCGTAACAGTAATGGTAAGAGGAGATGTAGGCGCGGTAAAGGCAGCGACAGAAGCGGGGGCCGCCGCGGCAGACCGTGTGGGAGAGCTGCTTTCAGTGCATGTGATACCTAGACCTCACAGCGAAGTTGAGATGATTCTTCCATCTCTTGAAGGCAAGTAAGGCTTTAACTAAAAGACAGAAAGGATAATAAGTAAGAAAGAGAGGTAAAAAATGAGTAACATACTGCAGGCTTTGGGAATGGTGGAAACAAAAGGACTGGTTGGATCAATTGAGGCGGCTGACGCCATGGTAAAAGCCGCCAATGTAACGCTAATAGGAAAGGAGCTGGTGGGAGGCGGTCTCGTAACGGTAATGGTAAGAGGAGATGTAGGCGCGGTAAAGGCAGCGACAGAAGCGGGGGCCGCTGCGGCGGACCGTGTGGGAGAGCTGCTTTCAGTGCATGTGATACCTAGACCTCATACTGAAGTCGAGATGATTCTTCCGGAGGTAAAGACAAGTGTGCCGGCAGCCAAGTAGCAAATAATTATGAAGGTTTTAAATTTAAAGGAAGCGAAGCTTCTCCTCAGCAGATACCATCAGCCAGTGATGACATTTGAAAGAGATATTTTTATTACAGACAAAGCAAGGGCATACTTTGAGGCTGAAGGTGTAGCGATAAAATTTGATGGAGATGCTGATAAAAAAGCCCAAAGGAAGAAAGAGGAGTACGAGACAAGCCTCTATGGAACGAAGCTGGTAGTGAAAAATCATCCCAGGATAAGACTCAGAGGAAAGCTGGACTCCTTTCAGGCGGAAATACTTAGGCTGGAAGTATCTGCTGAAAAATACGGTGAAAAAGAACTGCTCAGTGATCTGGAAGAGATTCTTGCTTTCAGCAGAGATATTTTATCTGCCGAAGTAACAGGTAAGTCTGTAGGAGAGATAGAACTTTTCGGGCTCGATGAAAAGCGACTGAGAAAAGTATCTCAAAATCCCCGGGAGTTTTTTGGAATCGGGCATATTGCACCGGACTATAAAATGGGGGAAATATGCGTTGAGCTTAACAGACTGCGCAGCCTTTCCAGAGAGGTTGAACTGGCGGCGATAGATGCATTTGTAATAAAAGGGAGAGTTGAAAGAGCAGATATAATTAAAGCCCTTAACAGGCTGAGCAGCGCTATATATATCGTATATCTGAAATTTTTAACTAAAGAAAATTATAAAGAAGAAGGGCAAAATAATAATGGAGGAAAAAGTAATAAGAGAAATTGTAGCTCAGGCGGTTAAAGCCTATTGGGAAAAGCCCTTGAACATTAACCGGGAAGATTATGTTATGGAAATTCCCGTGGAAGCATCGGCTCGGCACGTTCACCTGAGCAGAGAAGATCTTGAAACTCTTTTTGGCGATAATTATGAGCTTAATGTAAAGAAAAGCATATCCCAGCCCGGACAGTTTTTAAGCGAGGAACGTGTTAGTTTGATAGGGCCGAAGGGCAGAATGGACAACGTTGCGGTTCTGGGGCCTGTTAGAGACAGGACTCAGGTTGAGCTGTCATTTACAGACTGCAGAAGCCTGGGTATAAATGCCCCTGTAAGGATGTCCGGAGAGCTGGAGGAAGCCGCGGATATATATATCATGGCAAACGGTATCGTGACTGAAGCCAGAAGCTCGGCTATTGTGGCTAAAAATCACATACATATGCCGCCGGAGGATGCTGGAAAATACCGTTTAAAAAATGGAGAGCAGGTAAATGTAAGGGTGAATTCTTCAAGGCCGATTGTATTTGAAGGTGTTACGGTAAGAGTTTCCGAAGACGCAAGACCGGCTTTTCATATAGATTATGATGAAGCTAATGCATGCGGATACAAGCAGGGAGCAACAGGTGTGATATCAGCAGCGGGAATTAACAGGTCAGGCGGAAGCTGCCGGCAATGGGAAGGAACTTACGGGAAACCGGAACCCGGAGAGGTCTTTAAAGGAAAGCTTCTCAGTGAGAATGAAATATATAAAGCGTATAAAAAAGGCGTAAAAAAAATAGAGGTGGGGAAGGAAACTGTAGTTACTCCTCTTGCCAGAGATTACGCCGGAGAAAAAAAGGTGGATATTATCTGTATCAAGGAAAGGTAACAAATGTTTATAGGCAGAGTAGTTGGCCACATATGGGCAACCAAAAAAGAAGAATCTCTGAGCGGGATGAAGCTCATGGTAGTATGTAAAACAAACGACCATGGAAAGGATATGGGTGAGACATTCGTAGCGGCCGATGTGGTAGGCGCGGGAATAGGAGAAAGGGTGCTTGTAGTAAACGGAAGCACTGCCAGAAAGGCTTTTAATGACGACAGTATTCCCATAGACGCGGCAATAGTGGGAATTATAGATACTGTTGAGGTTGATAAGTCACTGGCAGAGAAAGAAAGCAAAGAATTATGAAGGCAATTGAAAAAATAAGGGCCGCGGGGATTGTCGGCTGCGGTGGAGCCGGATTTCCGACCCATATAAAGTACAGCGGAGAGGCGCAATGGATTATAATAAACGCTGTTGAGTGCGAACCGCTTTTAAGAACCGACAGATATATAATGAGACATAATGCAAAGGAAATTATCGCTGCCGCGGAAATCCTGGGAAAAGAGATGAAAGCAGAGCACGTGGTAATCGCCACAAAAGCCGAATACGAAAAGGAGATAAAGGCTTTGGAAGATGCCATAGACGATTTGCGCAGCAATATTAGAATACACAGACTGAAAAGCTTCTATCCCGCGGGAGACGAACAGATTCTGGTGTATGAGGTTACGGGGAAAGTTGTACAGCCGGGAGGGATACCCAAAGAGGCGGGAGCTGTGGTCTCCAATGTAGGAACAGTATATGAAATCTCGGAGGCCCTAAAGGGAAGGGCGTTTACTCACAAGCTTTTTACAGTTACGGGAGATGTAGAAAAACCGTTGATAGTAAAAGCTCCTCTGGGAACAGAGCTTTTAAGCTGCATAAAAGAAAGCGTACCTTACAGGGAAGGCTTCAGCTTTATAACAGGCGGACCGATGATGGGTAAGGTGAGAACCTTTGATGAGGCAGAAACTCAGGTGGTTACTAAAACAACTTCGGGAATAATAGTACTGCCCGTAAGATCAAAGCTGGAGAAAGGATCGGAATTGAAGATATCTGAAATGCTGTTAAGAGCAAAATCCTCATGCATACAATGCAGCTTTTGCACAGAGCTGTGTTCAAGACACCTTATGGGTCATCCTCTGATGCCCCACAAGATAATGAGGAAAATAGCCTTTTGTTCAGATGTGGAGGATATTTTAAAGGAAGATGACGTAAAGAATGCCATGATATGCAGCGAATGCGGAATATGCGAGGAATATGCCTGCCCTATGGGACTTCAGCCGAGAAAAATAAACAGTATGCTGAAAAGAGTATACAGAAGCGAAGGCTTCAGGTTTGAAAATAATTCTGCAGACACAGGAGTGGATCCTATGAGGGAATACCGGAAAATTCCTTCGAGACGTCTGGCGAAAA
Organism: Candidatus Allocopromorpha excrementigallinarum; assembly: GCA_018714925.1. Classification (GTDB taxonomy): domain Bacteria; phylum Bacillota; class Clostridia; order Peptostreptococcales; family Anaerovoracaceae; genus Lentihominibacter; species Lentihominibacter excrementigallinarum. The sequence goes on along the minus strand of DVMP01000114.1, from coordinate 4,929 downwards.
GACTGGGGCTGGAGGATTATTATGAGACTGAAATAGATGATATCATCAATATTGATACAAAGATAAAAAAGGTGATAATCCCCAAAAAGCAGCATGCAGGAGAGCCTGCCGAAGAAGTGGTTGCAGAGGGACAGAAAGTAAAGTGCGGAAGTCTTATAGCCGACTGCGGCGCGGACAGGCTGGGAGCCAGGCTTCACGCTTCAATAGATGGGGTTGTTTCAAGGATAAGCAAAGAAAGCATTGAAATCGAAAGGTAAAAGTAATGGAGACAATAGGATTTTTGGAACTGAATAATATAGCAAAAGGCATTGAGGCAGCGGATGCCATGCTTAAAGCGGCGGAGGTGGAGCTTGTTCTGGCAAAGCCCAGCTGTCCGGGTAAATATATAATCCTTATACATGGAGAGGTGGCGGCTGTTAAATCTTCTGTGGATGCAGGCTGCAAAAGGGGAGGGACATATGTCATAGATGAAACCGTAATAGCGAGCATACATCCCCAGGTTATAGAAGCTGTTACAATGTGTGTACCTCCGGCCAGGCCGGATGCCATAGGCATATTGGAGTTTATGGGTATTACGGCTTCCATTAAAGGAGCGGACGCGGCGGTAAAGGCCGCTGATGTGGATCTTATTGAAGTACGCCTTGGAATGGGTATTGGAGGGAAATCGTATGTAACTCTTACAGGAGATGTGGCGGCCGTAACAGAAAGCGTGAAATGCGGAGGAGAGGCAGGCGCACAGAGCGGACTTTTAATGGATGGGGTTGTAATCCCGCATCCGAGAGAAGAACTGATAAAATATTTATATTAAAGGATATACAAATTCAGCAAACGCCGAATTCTGACGGAATTTGCGCTGATTTACCCGTTGATAAAGCCGGTGCGGGGTGTTAAGTTTTCTACTGAAGGAGAAGGTAGAAGGGTATGAAAGGAACAGATAAGGTATCGGCCGTTCTTGCCGCCGCCATAGCCTTGCTGGTAGCGGTAAACTGCGTGGTAATCTACAGAGTGTGGCTTTCGGGGACGGAGATTGCCGATGAAATGGAAAAAACAGAGCTGGTTTTTAACGATGACACCTCCGTAACCAACACATTTGGCAGAGAGCTGTGGATAAGGGCGAAGATTATTTTGGATGAGGACAGAAAAGGGGATCAGGAGATAGTATCCCGTGCAGTGGAGGAAGGAATATGGAAAGAAAAGGGGGACGGCTGGTATTACTACAGCATACCTTTAAAATCAGGTGAAAGAACAGCGCCGCTTATTGACAGGCTGGAGGAAAGCCGGGAAGGCAGCGGCGCCTCTGACTTCAGAATTCAGGCAGAGGCCGTAGATGAGGCCTGGCTTGATGAAACTCCCGATAGCTGTGAGGAAGCGTTTCTTATCTTTATGAGATCAAATGAAACAACTGAACAGCCATATTTATTATAAGGCAGATTAAGGTTCCTGACGCGGCCGGGAGAAGGATGGACAGTCCCGTCCATTTCCAGCTTCCGGTCTCCTTCTTTACGGTGAGACAGGAGGTGGCGCATGGGAAGTGGAAAAGACACAGAAGCATTACGGAAAGAGCTGTCTGGGAGGTCCAGCCGGCGTCCTGGAGAATTCCCTGGAGCTGAGAAAGGCTGGTATAATCTGTAAGAACTCCGGTTGCCATGTATCCCATGAGCATTATGGGAATGAGAATCTCGTTGGCTGGAAAGCTGAGAATAAAAGCCACCACTATGACGCCATCCACTCCTATAAGCCGGCCGAAGGGCTGGAAAAAATCAACGGACAGGCTCAGAAGAGAGACATCTCCCAGCCGGACATTTCCCATTATCCATATAATCAGGCCGGCGGGAGCCGCTACACAGACTGCCCTGGCAAGGACGAAAAGGGTTCTGTCAAGAAGGGAGCGGATGATGATGCTTCCCACCTTCGGCCTTCTGTAGGGAGGAAGCTCCAGAACAAAGGAGGATGAAATCCCCTTAAGAAGAGTTTTTGACAGAAGCTTTGATACGGCCATGGTGAAAACAATGCCCAGAACTATGAAAAGAGCCATTATTAATCCTGCGGACAAGGTAGACATAAAGGAAGAGCCGGCGGCAAAAAATATCGTAATTACAGCTATAAGCGTAGGGAATGCCCCGCTTACGGGGAAAGAAAAAGGTGAAGAACACCTTCCTTCCATAAGGCCTTTTGAAGAGAGCCTTTTACCAGAGCGCTTTTTTCGTGACGCGGCATGGTGCTGAATATAAAGGAGGGCTGAAGGAGAAGACGCGATATTTCATCTGCCTGTGAGCCGGCAGCCGCGTATGGGTCTGACGAAGGCCGCGTACCCCCGGGAGCTTTAAAAGCTTCGGGCGGCAGGGTATTGATATTTATAAGCTTTAAAAGGGAACTGAAAACGGCTTCGTCGGCGGACGGTCCGCTGAGATTCCTGCAGTTACAGGCTTTGCTGTCTTTTTTCAGTTTTTGTGAGCATATATAATCGTAGGAGAGCTTTCCTCCGGAAGAGGAGGCTCTTTTTTTCACATACATGAGGCTGCCGCATTCTCCGCAGAAAAGCAGCCCTTTCATAAGAAAAGTCCCTTCCTCCGTAAGGGAGGCTGAGGAGCCTGAGCTCAGAAGCTCTTGAACCCTTACCCATGATTCGCCGTCAATGAGACCACGGTGTTTTCCCGCGGCTAAAATCCACTGGCTTACAGGCCGGCGGGGAGCGCTTTTTCGGGAATAGTCACGTTTATTGTAAGCCATAAGACCGAAGCCCTTTTGAAAGTCCTTTTCACTGAAGCACACTTCAGACCCCATTTTTGAAAAATACCTGAGAGAATGAGCGTCCGCGCGGCAGTAGACGGGGTTTTGCAGGATCTGTTTGATCCCGGGCAGGGAATAGGGCCTTCCTGTCCGGGAGACTGTTCCGCTTTCGAGGAGCCGCCTGCTGACAGCGGAAAGGCAGCCGGTTTCCAGATAAAAGCGGAAAATATCCTCTACAACGGTGATTTCGGACTTCTGCTCCTTAAGCATACATGAGGTTTTAATTTTTCCTTCGAGGACTGTCTCCCGTACCTTTGAGGCTCTGTAGCCGGTAGGAGGAGTGCCGCCAAGCCATCTGCCGGTCCGCGCCAGCATAAGCATGTTGTCGCGGACTCTTTCGGCTATAGTTTCCCTTTCAAGCTGTGAGAAAACAGAAGCGATGTACATCATGGCCTTTCCCATGGGCTTTGAAGTGTCAAACTCTTCCTTTATACATATAAAGGAAATGTGTCTGGAATTGAGATCCTCAATAAGCCGGGAAAAATCACTGACGCTTCTGCTGATTCGGTCAAGGCGGTAGCAGACAATAAAGTCGGGACTTTTGGCATCAAGGTCACGGAGCATTTTTCTGAACATGGGACGTTTCGTGTTCCTGGCTGAAAAGCCTTCGTCTTCATATATGAATATATCCTTTTCTTCAGCGTCTGCGAACTTATCGTCTATATACCGGCGGCACATTTCTATTTGATTTTCAATGCTTTCTCCCTTTCCCGTATATACTGATTTTCGGCTGTAAATAAAAAAGACCACAGTTACCATCCTTTCCTCTGTCAGTAATATATACGCCGGGCAGGCTTGTATTAATCATCCTTGTACTTGGACAGAGGAGAATATCATAGATATTAAAGAAAAGTATCGTAAAAGAAAGGAGGCAGGTGTTGAAAAAGAACAGGGCTGAGGCGCTGGTTATTCACGGCGCGGAAAGAGCAAAGGCAGCGGAGGAAAATACAGGCAGGGAGTACGTGAGATATGTGAAACGGTATCTTGAGGAGAAAGGCTTAAGAGGAGAGGAAAAGGCCCTTGTAGAGAAAAGGCTCAGAAGATATTTTGAGGAGGGAGGCCTGATAGAATAGCATTTAAATGGAGGAAACGCGCCGCACAGCGGAAAATTTCAGAACCGGGTTAATCCTCCTTTTCAATCACTATGCCTGCGTTGGTAAAGGAAAATCCCGTTCCTATCATAGTGAGGGTGATAACATCGGCTGCCGCGGCGTTTACCAGGGCGGAAGCCGCCAGGGTAGTGGTGTCTGAGGTTGCCGAGATGGTACCGGAGGTAAGGGTGCCCGGTATAGGCGTGCTGTTACTGTTGAGCTGGACGCTGGCTGCCCCTGTAGCGGAGGTGTTGGTTCCTACTACGGAATAGGATATTCTGTAGATACCGGCATCGTTTAAGGTGAAATCCCCGGAGCTTGCCGTATGGCTTATGGCAGAGCCCTCAAGAACCTGATTGGTATCGAAGGTGAGAGCCGTACCGTTGGAGGCCGGAGACTGAGAGGGATCATTGGTAGCGTAAAGGGCATTGAGAGGAGGAGCTGCGCCTGTAGGACCTGTATCCCCTGTTGCCCCTGTAGCGCCCGCGGCTCCCGTGGCGCCGGCTTCTCCCGCGGGACCTGTCGGTCCTGTTGCTCCGGTTGCGCCTGTGGCGCCTGTCGGGCCTGTTGGTCCTGTTGCTCCGGTCGGTCCCGTAGGACCCGCGGCAGTTACAAGATTATAGTCGGGGGAGGAGCCCGGTGTACCTGCAGGATTGTCTCGGGCCACCTGGTAGAGGGCTCCGTTGTAAAAGACCATGGTTCCGGCGGTATAAGGCATTCCGGCGGTAAATTCAGAAACCGTTTCCAGACCGGCGCCGGCAGCTCCGGTCGGCCCTGTAGGCCCCGTTGGACCTGTAGGACCTGTCGGCCCCATCGGTCCGGGGAAACCGTTGGAGCCTGCCGGCCCTGTAGGCCCCGTTGGACCCGTAGGTCCCACAGGACCTATGAGAGGCGGGCAGGTGGGCGTGCACTGGGGCTGCTGAGGAGGACAGCAGGGACGGCACTGGTTATTTTTATTGCAATTGTTGTAGTTCATTACAAAAATGCTCCTTTCAGATATGAATTAACGGATTTACATATAATGTAGAAAATACTAAAGGCATATATT
>DVMP01000113.1 GCA_018714925.1 Candidatus Allocopromorpha excrementigallinarum | reverse complement strand
CGGCATCTATGTGAGCCATGATGCCTATATTTCTTGTCTTTTCCAGAGGAAAACTTCTTTTAGGCATATTATATCCTCCTTTCTGCTTTTTTCCTTATGATATGGCTTTGCAGCATCCTCTACCACCTGTAGTGAGCAAAGGCCTTGTTTGCTTCCGCCATTTTATGAGTATCTTCTTTTCTCTTTACAGACGCTCCCGTATTATTTGACGCGTCTATAAGCTCCTTCGCCAGTCTTTCGGACATGGTCTTTTCTCCTCTGGCCCTGGTGTACATGGTAAGCCACCTCAGACCGAGAGTCTGACGCCTTTCAGGTCTTACCTCAATAGGAACCTGATAGTTGGCGCCTCCTACACGCCTGGCCTTTACTTCAAGAACCGGCATAATGTTATTCATGGCTTTTTCAAATACTTCCAGCGGGTCCTCGCCTGTCATATCCTTTACTTTTTCAAAGGCGTCGTAAACGATCTTCTGGGCAACTCCCTTCTTTCCGTCCAGCATAACGCTGTTTATAAGCTTTGCCACAACAACGCTTCCGTATACCGGATCCGGAAGTACTTCACGCTTTGGTACATTTCCTTTTCTTGGCACTGCTCTTCCCTCCTTGTTAAAATTTACAGTCGGTACTCGAAAACGGCCGTCCAGTCCGATGAATGACCCCGACTTCCGCCTCCGTGGCGCCCATTGATAATTCATCTTTCTGCCGATTCAAAGGCTTGGATTTATATATCAAAGGCACTTCAAATTACCGATTACTACTTCTTAGGTCTTTTAGCTCCATACTTGGATCTGGCCTGCTTCCTGTCAGCCACACCGGCAGTATCTAATGTTCCTCTTACAATATGGTATCTTACACCCGGCAGATCCCTTACTCTTCCGCCTCTGATGAGTACGACACTGTGTTCCTGAAGGTTGTGACCTATTCCGGGAATATATGCCGTAACTTCAATACCGTTGGTAAGACGAACCCTGGCTACTTTTCTCAAAGCCGAGTTAGGCTTCTTAGGTGTAACCGTCTTTACAGAAGTGCATACTCCCCTCTTCTGCGGCGAGTTCACGTCAGTCGCGACTCTTTTAAGGGAATTCATTCCCTTGCCGAGAGCAGGAGCTGTGGACTTCTTTTCACTGCTGGTTCTGCCTTGACGTACTAATTGGTTAATTGTAGGCATCCTTTTTCTCCTTTCTTCATAAGTTGCCTTTGGACCGCTAAAGCCCAAAGGCAACCATTATTTTACCATGCTTCTGATTGTAATGTCAACACGATTTAAATCGTTTACTGGGTTATATCGTCTATGGGATCCTGGCCTTCCGCTTCAGCCGCGAACTCCTCCGCCACGGCCATGTCATCAACGGTTCCCATGGCAGGAACTATATCATCCATAGCTTCCGCGGCGTCATCGTCCTCTGATTCCATCTCCAGCTCTCGCTGCATCTCTCTGTACGCCTCTATGAGAGCTGTGTTTACGCCGTAATCAAGCTGTATGGATCTGTATTTTTTCATTCCCGTTCCCGCCGGAATCAGCTTTCCTATTATAACGTTCTCCTTGAGGCCCTGCAGCTTGTCGTTCTTTCCCTTTATGGCCGCATCCGTGAGAACTCTTGTGGTCTCCTGGAAGGAAGCCGCCGAAAGGAATGAGTTGGTGGCAAGGGAGGCCTTTGTTATTCCCAGGAGCAGACGCTCCGCCTCCGCCGGCTGCCTGCCCTCCTCCAGAGCTTTGGCGTTGGCTTCTTCTATTTCCACCTTGCTGTACTGCCCTCCCGGCAGAAGTCCCGTGTCTCCCGGGTCGTTTACCTTCATCTTGGAAAGCATCTGGCCTACTATTACTTCAATATGCTTATCGTTTATATCTACGCCCTGCTGCTTGTATACTCTCTGTACCTCCTTGAGCAGGTACTGATACACGCCTTCAACTCCGTTAAGTCTGAGGATGTCCTTAGGATCGAGAGGTCCTCTTGTTATATTGTCTCCCGCCAGTACGTAATCTCCTTCGGATACACATATTCTCGCGCCGTAAGGAACCTCGTATATGTTCTCCTCTTCTCCGCGTATCTTCACTTCAGTCTTGTTGTCTCCCGTAGGCTCTATGGAAACAACAGTGCCGTCGGCCTCGCATATAACCGCAAGTCCCTTAGGCTTTCTCGCCTCAAAGAGCTCTTCTACTCTAGGAAGACCGTGAGTAATATCAGATCCGGCTACACCGCCTGTATGGAAGGTTCTCATTGTAAGCTGCGTTCCCGGCTCTCCGATAGACTGAGCCGCCGTTATGCCCACAGCCTCTCCGATATTTACGCTTTCACCTGTGGCCAGGTTTCTTCCGTAGCACTTGGCACATACCCCTGATTTGCTGTGGCAGGTCATTACCGATCTTATGGCTACGGATTCGATACCCGCGGCCTCTATGGCCTCGGCAGCCTCTTCGCTTATTTCACAGTCCTGCTCCACTATAACCTCTCCCGTCTCAGGATGGCATACATCCAGGAGCGCTGTTCTTCCTACTATTCGATCCTTCAGCTTTTCTATGACTTCCTTGCCGTCGGTAAAGGCCTTTACCTCGATACCCTCGTCTGTGCCGCAGTCGTCCTCCATTACAATAACATTATGGGAAACGTCCACCAGTCTTCTTGTAAGGTATCCCGAGTCAGCTGTTCGCAGGGCAGTATCGGCAAGTCCCTTTCTGGCTCCGTTGGTTGATATAAAATATTCCAGTACCGAAAGGCCTTCTCTGAAGTTGGCCTTAATAGGAATTTCTATGGTCTTTCCCGTGGCGTTGGCCATGAGGCCTCTCATACCGCCGATCTGCCTTATCTGGTTCTTGCTTCCTCTGGCTCCCGAATGAGCCATGATGAACAGGTTGTTGAGTGAATCCAGTGAATCCATAAGCTCATCGGAAACATCATCTGTGGCCTTGTTCCATATCTTTATTACTTCCTCATATCTTTCCTTGTCCGATACGAGTCCTCTTCTGTAGGCCTTTTCATATTTGTCTACCATCTTTTCGGCCTCGTCTATTATCGCCTGCTTTTTCTCAGGAATTTCCATGTCGGATATGCTTATGGTTATGGCCGCTATAGTAGAGTAATGGAAGCCCATATCCTTTATGGCGTCCAGCATTATTGCAGTTTCCGTATTGCCGTGGATACGATAGCATCTGTCTATTATTTCTCCCAGCTTCTTCTTGTCGCAGAGGAAGTTTATTTCCAGGGAATAAGGATCCGCTTCTCTGTCTTCAATGTAGCCGAGATCCTGAGGAATCTGTTGGTTGAATATAAATCTTCCCACTGTGGATTCTACCAGCTTTCCTCTTGTATCCTGCTCTCCGGCGTACATTCTCACCTTTACCCTGGCGTGAATTCCCACCACTCCGTCCTGATAGGCCATGAGCATTTCGGAAATGTCGGTAAACACCTTGCCGTCTCCCTTTTCATTAGCGGAGGTTCTCTTTCCCTCCTCCTGTCCCGGGTGGGTCAGATAGTAGCTTCCCAGTATCATGTCCTGAGTAGGCGTCGTTATAGGAGATCCGTCCTTAGGCGCCAGTATATTGTTGACAGAAAGCATAAGGAACCTGGCTTCTGCCTGAGCCTCCACCGAAAGAGGCACGTGTACCGCCATCTGGTCTCCGTCAAAGTCGGCGTTAAAGGCCGTACATGCCAGAGGGTGAAGCTTTATGGCCTTGCCCTCAACCAGTACAGGCTCAAAGGCCTGTATTCCCAGTCTGTGAAGGGTCGGCGCTCTGTTGAGCATTACAGGATGCTCCTTGATAACACCTTCCAGTACGTCCCACACCTCAGGACGCACCTTCTCAACCATTCTCTTGGCGCTCTTTATGTTATGGGCGTTGTTGTTTTCCACAAGCTTTTTCATTATAAAAGGCTTGAACAGCTCCAGAGCCATTTTCTTAGGCAGTCCGCACTGATAGAATTTAAGCTCCGGACCTACGACTATTACGGAACGTCCCGAGTAGTCCACACGCTTTCCAAGCAGATTCTGCCTGAACCTTCCCTGCTTTCCCTTCAGCATATCCGAAAGGGATTTAAGAGGCCTGGATCCCGGCCCCGTTACAGGCCTGCCTCTTCTTCCGTTGTCTATAAGAGCGTCTACAGCCTCCTGAAGCATACGCTTCTCGTTTCTGACGATTATGTCAGGCGCTCCCAGCTCAAGAAGTCTGTTGAGCCTGTTGTTTCTGTTTATTACACGTCTGTAAAGATCGTTAAGATCCGATGTGGCGAATCTTCCTCCATCCAGCTGGACCATAGGTCTCAGATCAGGAGGAATTACGGGAATCACCTCCAGAACCATCCACTCAGGTCTGTTTCCCGAAGCCCTGAGGGATTCTATGACCTCAAGCCTTCTGACGATTCTGACCTTTTTCTGTCCGGTAGCCGCCTTCAGCTTTTCCCTCAGCTCCTTTGAAAGCTCTTCAAGGTCTATGTGGGTGAGAAGCTCTCTTACGGCTTCCGCTCCCATACCTGCCTTGAATTTGTTGGCCGGATTGTCCTTGGCCTCCCTGTACTGAGTTTCGGTAAGCACTTCCTTGTAGGCGAAATCCGTGTTCCCGGGATCCGTCACTATGAAGTTGGCAAAGTACAGTATCTTCTCAAGGGTTCTCGGAGATATATCGAGAACCAGTCCCATCCTTGATGGGATCCCCTTGAAATACCATATGTGGGAAACAGGGGAAGCCAGCTTTATATGGCCCATCCTCTCTCTTCTCACCTTTGCCTTGGTAACCTCAACTCCGCACTTGTCGCACACTATTCCCTTGTATCTTATTCTCTTATATTTACCGCAATGGCACTCCCAGTCCTTTGTCGGCCCGAAAATTCTCTCACAGAAGAGACCGTCCTTTTCAGGCTTGAGAGTTCTGTAGTTAATAGTCTCGGGTTTGGTAACCTCGCCGTGTGACCAGCTCAGAATCTTTTCGGTGGATGCCAGCCCGATCTGCAGGGATTCAAAATTATTTAACTCATAATTATTATTATCGTTCATTGGTCACTTCCCCTTTCCTATACTTCATCATCAGGCTCTTCTTCCTTAAAGGCCCCGTCTTCATCCTCCGGCTCCCGGTAATCATCCTCATCCTCGACGATTACGACCTCTTCGTCAGTATCCTCATCCTCTATCTGATTTCCTTCTATTTCAACATCGACCATATCTTCAATGGCGGGTATGTCCTCCATTTCGCTGGTTTCCTTTATCTCTATTTCCCTGTTGTCTTCAGTAAGAACCTTGACGTCGAGACAGAGGCTCTGCATTTCCTTAATGAGCACCTTAAAGGATTCCGGGATGCCCGGTTCAGGAATATTCTCTCCCTTTACTATGGCTTCATAGGTCTTTACACGGCCTACTATATCGTCGGACTTTACCGTAAGTATCTCCTGAAGGGTATAGGCTGCTCCGTATGCTTCCAGAGCCCATACCTCCATCTCGCCGAAACGCTGGCCTCCAAACTGGGCCTTTCCTCCAAGAGGCTGCTGGGTTACAAGTGAGTACGGGCCCGTGCTTCTGGCGTGAATCTTGTCGTCTACCAGATGGTGAAGCTTAAGCATGTACATATACCCTACGGTAACAGGATTGTCGAAGTACTCGCCGGTCCTGCCGTCTCTCAGCCACAGCTTTCCGCTTTCGGCGTATCCGTTTTCCTTGAGAAGCTGTATTATATCCTTTTCATTGGCCCCGTCAAATACAGGAGTAGCTATATACCAGCCCTTTGTCTTGGCCGCGAGGCCCAGATGCACCTCCAGAACCTGCCCTACGTTCATTCTGGAAGGAACGCCCAGAGGGTTGAGCATTACCTGCAGAGGCTGGCCATCCTCCAGGAAAGGCATATCCTCTTCAGGAAGTATTCTGGAAATAACACCTTTGTTTCCGTGTCTTCCCGCCATCTTGTCGCCTACGCTGATCTTTCTCTTAGTGGCTATATAGCATCTTACAAGCTTGTTTACTCCCGGAGGGAGCTCATCGCCGTTGTCCCTGGAGAAAATCTTAACATCCACAACTATACCTGTCTCTCCGTGAGGAACTCTCAGAGATGTATCTCTTACCTCTCTTGCCTTTTCTCCGAATATGGCTCTCAGAAGTCTTTCCTCGGCAGTAAGCTCCGTTTCTCCCTTGGGAGTAACCTTGCCCACCAGTATATCCGATGAATTCACCTCCGCTCCGATTCTTATTATTCCTTCCTCATCAAGATCCTTAAGAGCGTCCTCGCCTACGTTAGGTATGTCGCGTGTTATCTCCTCAGGACCCAGCTTGGTGTCTCTTGCCTCCGCCTCATACTTTTCTATGTGTATGGAGGTGAGAACATCATCCATAATAAGTCTCTCGTTGAGTATTATCGCGTCTTCGTAATTATATCCTTCCCATGTCATAAACCCTACGAGAAGGTTTTTTCCCAGAGCCACCTCGCCGTTTTCCGTGGAAGGGCCGTCAGCGATTACCTCTCCCTTGTCAACGTGCTCGCCGTTTGTAAC
>DVMP01000112.1 GCA_018714925.1 Candidatus Allocopromorpha excrementigallinarum | reverse complement strand
TAAAAAGAATAAAATATGTTTTTTTGAGAAATATGACAATAAGGCCTTGACACAGAGGGAAAAGGCGAGTATGATAAAAGTATACTAAAAAGGTAAACTTAAATCCGAGAAAGCTGAAAAGGAATATGAGTAAAACCCTATAAAGGAGGTAATGAAAATGAAATTTTATGTCTGTGAACATTGCGGCAATATGATAACGTTTGTGGAAGACAAGGGAGTGCCTGTTATGTGCTGCGGTCAGAAGATGACCGAGATGGTGGCCAATACCACTGACGCGGCTCAGGAAAAGCACGTTCCCGCAGTTGAGCAAAACGGGGATCATGTAAAGGTAACGGTAGGCTCTGTGGAGCATCCTATGGCTGAGGAGCATTATATAGAGTGGATATGCCTTAAGACAAATAAGGGCAGCCAGTTTAAGTATCTCAAGCCGGGAGAAAAGCCTGCAGCAGAGTTTGATCTCTGCGACGACGCTGTGGAGGAGGTATACGCTTACTGCAACCTCCACGGACTTTGGAAAGCGTAAAATGGCTCAGAAAGAGAAAATGCTGTTTTGAACTGAAGCGCCGGACCTTTATACCGGCGCTTTATTATAGAAAGAGGTTACCCTATGGCTGTACGTCTTAACGAAAACAAGGAAATAGTTGATAAAATAAAGGAAGGACTGAAGCAGAAGGATGGCTACTGTCCGTGTAAGGTAGGCAAGCTGCCGGAAAACAAGTGCGTATGCGAAGAGTTTAAAAAGCAGATCGCCGATCCTGATTTTGAGGGCTACTGTCACTGTATGCTTTACTACAAGTCCAAGGACAGTTAAAGCGGTCTGAATAACTGAAAATTCGCCATTTTCGTACATTCGGGGAAATGACGGATGCGGGTTGATTTTTGGATGCTTCGGTGTTAGTATATTCCCTGTGAAAAGTATGCTGTAGCAATTGTTTTTGCCTGTTCGCGCGGGCAAAATTTTTATTGAACAGACGGAAATCAGAGGTGGAGCAAATGGAAAACAACGAAGTGATTCAGGAAGAAGCTGTAAAGGACCACAATATGACGAGAATGGGGGAGATGCCCGTCGGCAAGCTTATTGTCACAATGTCCTGGCCGGCGGTCATATCCATGTTCATACAGGCATTTTACAACGTGGTTGACAGCTTCTTCGTGTCCCTTATAAGCGAGCAGGCGCTGGCGGCCGTAACATATATATTCCCTGTACAGGTGCTTATAATAGCTTTTGGAGTGGGAACGGGAGTGGGAATAAACTCCCTCATATCCAGGAGACTGGGAGCCAGGAGGTATGAGGAGGCTGATCTGGCTGCCAGCCACGGGTACAGACTCTCCTTTTTCAACTGGCTTCTTTTCGCTGTAATAGGGCTTTTCTTTTCGAGACCTATTATGGAGCTTCTGTCGGATACTCCGTATATAGTTGAAAACGGCACCAGCTACATGATGATAATAACCATAGGCTCTCTTTTCTGTATGATTCAGATGTCAACGGAAAAGATTCTCCAGGCTACGGGAAATATGATGTTTCCCATGATATGCGGAGTTGCCGGAGCGGTGACAAATATAATATTCGATCCTGTTCTGATTTTCGGAATGGGTCCCTTCCCGGAAATGGGAGTTACGGGGGCGGCCGTAGCGACGGTGTTCGGACAGCTTGTTTCCATGGTTATGGGTCAGATATTCCTCTTCGGCAAAAAGCACGCGGTTCATGTTAAGCTGAGAGGCTGGAAATTCCAGAAGAGAATAATCAAGGACATATACGCGGTAGGCGCGCCAGCCATACTCATGCAGTCCATAATGTCGCTGATGCAGTTTGGAATGAACGCTATTTTGGGAAGCCTCAACGAAACCGCCGTAGCTGTAATGGGTGTGTACGGAAGGATGCAGTCCTTTATATTCATGCCGGTTCTGGGACTTAATCAGGGAGTTCTTCCTATAATGGGATACAATTACGGAGCAAGAAAGAGGGACAGATTTATGGAAACCTTTAAAAAGGGATTTGCCATGGCCTTCTGTATAATGCTGCTGGGGCTTATAATATTCCAGCTTTTCCCGAGAGAGCTTCTGAGCATATTCAATTCCCAGAACAGTCAGGAAATGTACGATATAGGCATACCGGCCCTGAGAATCATCAGCCTCTGCTTCCTCCCGGCGGCCTTTGGAATAATGGCTTCTTCGGTGTTCCAGTCAATGGGACACGGATTTATGAGCCTGTGGGGATCTCTCATCAGGCAGCTTATAGGCATACTGCCTCTGGCGTGGATGTTGACAAGAATGGCGGGACTGGAGCTTGTGTGGTACGCGTTCCCGCTGGCTGAGATATTGGGAACACTGTACTTTGCCATAGCTCTCAGATACATACATCAGAAGGAAATTCGAAGAATAGGCATAGTGGAAGAAAACACATATTAAATATCATCAGGGATACAGGACGAGTACAGGCTCGTCCTTTTCCGTTCTTTCGGCGGAATCCATTTCAACGAGATCAAGGATGAGGGGATCCCTTATGAGATGAGTCCAGACGGTATAGGAAGCCTTTATAAAATCCTCGTTCAGAGGCATGTTTTTTTCTATGAGGGGACATTTGTAAGGGAGCTCTCCGCTGTGGTAGATCATATACAGCGCGCCGTCCTCGTCAATATGCGGAGCCAGGGGAAAGAACCGGCACTGAAGAGGCCTGGCGGATCTTTCGCAGAAGGGAGCGCTGAGGCAGCGGAGAAAATACACTCTTCCATGCCAGCTTTGGGGAAATTCATATTCCTCGGCTCTTATTGAGCCACACTGGAGCCAGTCTTCGTTTCCGGAAAACATTTTTTCCTCGCCGGGAAGAAGATATATGCCCATGGAAAAATCAGCGTTTTCATCTGACTGACCGCTGTGGGAAGCATCGGAAGGCTCCTCCTCACATGTACAGCAGGCGGCGCCGCAGAGGAGTCCGCAGTCTCCGTCTATTGGAGAAACTCTATCCAATATACGGTATATGGCTTTAAATGTACTTTTTTTGATTGAACTTTTCATAAATATATTATACAATAGAGTCTAAATAAGATAAAGAAAAAATCGTTTCATATATATATGTGTTTTTACCTTGAAAGGGAAAAGGAAGGATAGACATGAGATTAGGTATAGATGTAGGTTCTACAACAGTTAAGCTTGTTCTGCTGGATGATGAGGGCAGGATAATATACAGCAGGTATCAGCGCCACATGTCCAATGTTTTTGAGACAGTGGTAAATCTGCTGAAGGAAATGTACGAAGAGAAGGGAAATATAGCGGTGAGGACCGTTATAACAGGCTCAGGGGGGCTTTCTCTTTCCAATGTTCTGGGAATACCCTTTGAGCAGGAGGTCGTTACATGCAGCGCCGCAGTGGAGACTCTCATCCCTGAGACCGATGTGGCTATAGAGCTGGGAGGAGAGGACGCCAAAATAACCTTTTACGGCCAGACTGTGGAGCAGCGAATGAACGGCACCTGCGCGGGAGGAACGGGAGCCTTTATAGATCAGATGGCGGTGCTTCTCAACACCGACGCCGCGGGACTTAACGAGGCGGCCAAGAAGCATACCATGATTTACCCTATAGCCGCCAGGTGCGGAGTTTTTGCCAAAACAGACATACAGCCTCTCATAAACGAGGGAGCGCCTATAGAGGACCTTGCGGCCTCAATTTTTCAGGCTGTGGTAAATCAGACCATAAGCGGCCTTGCCTGCGGCCATACCATAAAGGGCAAAATAGCCTTTCTGGGAGGACCTCTCTCTTTCCTTTCAGAGCTGAGAAAGAGATTTATAGAGACTCTGGAGCTTAAGGATGAGGAAATAATCTTTCCTGAGGACTCCAAGTATTTCGTGGCCATAGGAGCGGCCTTAAACAGCGCCAAGTACGATGAAATAAATTTCAGCAGCATAATAGAGACAATAGAGAATGCCGACCCTTCGGCTCTTTCGGATACGAAGCATGTGGATCCGCTGTTCCGTAACGTGGAGGAATTCAAGGAATTCAGAGAACGTCACATGGAGCATAAAATAAGGAGAAAGGATATAAAAAAGGCAAAGGGCAAGGTCTTTCTGGGAATAGACGCGGGCTCTACGACCACAAAGGCCGCTCTCATAGACGATGAGAAGAATCTTCTCTACTCTTATTATACAAGCAACGAAGGAAAGCCTCTTGACGCTACCATGAACATGTTCAAGGAGCTTTACTCTCTGCTGCCTCAGAAGGCCTACATAGCCAATGTTACGGCAACAGGCTACGGCGAGGGTCTCATAAAGGCTGCTTTTAAGGCAGACCTGGGAGAAATAGAGACCATGGCCCACTACAAGGCCGCTGAGGAGTTCCTGCCGGGAGTGGACTTTATCCTGGACATAGGCGGCCAGGACATGAAGTGCATGAGAATCAAGGATGGGGCCATATATCACATAATGCTTAACGAGGCCTGCTCCTCCGGCTGCGGCTCCTTTATAGAAACCTACGCCAAGTCTGTAAACATGGACGTTCAGTCCTTTGCTCACGAGGCGCTTTTCGCTGAATCTCCGGTAGATCTGGGAACAAGATGCACCGTGTTTATGAACTCAAAGGTAAAGCAGGCTCAGAAGGAAGGCGCTACCATAGGAGACATATCGGCGGGGCTTTCGTATTCAGTAATAAAAAACGCCCTCTACAAGGTTATCAAGCTGAGAAATCCTGAAGAGGCAGGCGATAAAATCGTCGTTCAGGGAGGAACCTTCCTAAACGACGCGGTTTTAAGGGCCATTGAGAAAATCATGGGCAAGGATATAGTAAGACCAGATATAGCGGGTCTTATGGGAGCCTACGGAGCTGCGCTCATCGCCAGGGAAAATTATGTTAAGGATACAGTGTCTTCTGTAATAACGCCTGACGAAATGTCGGCCTTTAAGGTAAAGACAAGTCATGTGAGATGCGGAAAATGTGAAAACAACTGTATGATGACCATAAATCAGTTTAACGACGGAAGCAGATTTTTCACAGGCAACAGATGTGAAAAGGGCGAGGGAAAGCCGGAGGGCTCCTACAGCCAGCTTCCTAACCTCTATGAATACAAGTTTAAGAGGCTCTTTAAGTACACGCCGCTCACAGTTGAGGAATCCAAGAGGGGAGTTATCGGTATTCCGAGGGTACTCAACATGTATGAGAACTATCCTTTCTGGTTCATTCTCTTTACGCGTCTGGGATTCAGCGTGGTCCTCTCGCCGCCTTCAACAAAGGAGATGTATGAGAGAGGAATGGAGACCATATCCTCGGATACGGCGTGCTATCCGGCAAAGCTTGTTCACGGCCATATAAAATGGCTCGTGGAAAACGGAGTTAAATGGATATTTTATCCAAGCATAAACTACGAGAGAATAGAGGATTCGACGGCGCCTAATCACTATAACTGTCCTATAGTCGCCACATATCCCGAGGTTATAGCCAAGAATATGGATGACATATTTGAGGAGAACAAGGTGACATTTTCTCATCCGTTCCTTCCTTATGACAACGACCAGAATCTGGCCAGGGAGCTTTATAAGCTGCTTAAAAGAACGGGAGTCAGCAGGGCGGAGCTTGAAGATGCCATAAATATGGCAAGAGCCGAGGATAAAAGAGTAAGAGACGATATAAAGAAGCAGGGAGAGTATTACCTTAAGTATGCCAGAGACCATAAGAAAAAGGCCGTTGTTCTGGCCGGAAGGCCTTACCATCTGGATCCTGAAATCAATCACGGAATAGATAAGATAATAGGCTCCTTTGACATGGTGGTTCTTACGGAGGATTCCGTGGCTCATCTGGGTCCTCTCGCGAGACCCATAAGGGTTCTGGATCAGTGGATGTACCACTCCA
>DVMP01000111.1 GCA_018714925.1 Candidatus Allocopromorpha excrementigallinarum | reverse complement strand
GAGGATACCTTTAAAAGCGGCATAGGCTTTGACGGAAGCAATTACGGCTTTGCGCCGGTGGAAAAAAGCGACATGGTTTTTATACCGGATCTTTCCACCGCTTATCTCGATCCTTTTATGGAAATCCCTACCCTGGCAATGATTGGCGACGTATACGTAATAGACTCTCCGGAAAACAGGCCTTTTGACCAGGATCCGAGAAATGTGGCCAAGCACGCGGAAAAATATCTGAAGGATAAGGGCATAGCAGATGAAATGAGGATCGGGCCTGAATACGAGTTTCATGTGTTCGATCATGTGAGCTATTCAACCCAGCCAAATGAATCGAATTTCTATATAGATACAGAGCAGGCCGAATGGAACACGGAGGACAGGGACTTTAACCTGGGCTACAAGATGCCTCATAAAGGAGGATATCATATGGCGCCTCCTCAGGACATTCTTTACGATTTCAGAAGCAGAGTGGCCATGCTTATGGAAGAACAGGGAATAAAGGTAAAGTATCACCATCATGAGGTAGGAGGTCCGGGACAGCTGGAGATAGAAGTTGAGTTCGGCGGAGTCACGGAAATGGCCGACAAGACCATGATGACAAAGTATCTCATAAAAAACGAGGCCATTGCAGAGGGAAAGACGGCAACATTTATGCCTAAGCCGGTATTTGACGAAGCCGGAAACGGTATGCACGTTCATATGCAGCTTTTCAAGGATGGGAAGCCTCTTTTCTATGATGAGGAAGGCTATTCACAGCTTTCACAGACAGCCATGCACTTTATGGGAGGAATCCTCAGACACATAAAGGCTCTCTGCGCTTTTACCAATCCAAGCACAAATTCCTTTAAAAGGCTGGTTCCGGGATATGAGGCTCCAGTAACCATAGGCTTCGCCACGGCAAACAGAAGCTCTGTAATAAGGATTCCGGCTTATGCCAAGGATCCTGACAAGAAGAGATTTGAAATAAGAAATCCTGACGGAACATGTAATCCTTACTACGCCTTCGCGGCAATATTAATGGCCGGCTGCGACGGCATAGAAAAGAAGATAGATCCTGTAAGAGAAGGCTACGGGCCGTATGATTTCAATCTGTACAACCTTACGGAAGAGGAAAAGAAAAAGATAAAGAGCCTTCCGAGAAATCTCGACGAAGCGCTGGATGAGCTTGAAAAGGATCATGTTTTCCTTACAAAGGGAGGGGTATTCCCTGAGAAGCTTATAGAGGTGTGGCTGAAAAATAAAAGGGAAGAGACCAGAAAGCACAGCCAGATGCCGACTCCTATGGAATTTTCAATGTACTACGATCTCTAGGAAAAACGGAAAAACAGAGAAAACAGGAACAGGAGGATAAGGTCAGGATGAAAAAGTTTTTTAACGAGTTTAAAGAATTCGCCATGAGGGGGAATGTTCTCGATCTGGCAGTAGGTATAATAATAGGAGCTGCATTCACAGCTATAGTGACGTCTCTGGTGGATGATATACTCTCACCTGTTATAGGACTTCTGGTGCAGGTGAACTTCAGCGATCTGGCGGTGTCCATAGGAGGAGTCACCCTTAAATACGGCTCCTTTATAATGGCCGTAATAAACTTCGTTATAGTGGCCTTTGCCCTGTTTGTTCTCATAAAGGCGGTTAACACGGCCATGAGCCTGGGAAGGAAAAAAGAGGAGGAGCAGCCGACAACAAAGGAGTGTCCTTACTGCAAGAGCGAGATAAATATAGAGGCTACACGCTGCCCTAACTGTACATCCGTGCTTCCGGAGGAGGAAAAAGAGGAAGTCAGTGAGCTTCAGGCTGACAATTGAAGTTTTTTCATATATTTTACATATTTTGTGAAATCTTCTTGAAAGGCGGGCCTTTGATGTGTACAATGAAGGTGTAGTTTATAGTATGCTTTAATTGGGAGAATCAAAATGAAAAGAGCTTTTAAATCAATGTTTCTCTCGCTTCTTTTGTGCGCGGCTCTGGTCATGACCTTTACGGGATGTGATGACGACACGTCCGGCGGGACCATAGACGAACCGGAAATAACGGGAGAATATCTTGCAGGTGAGTACGCTCAGCAGCTTACTACCGACGGGGCGGAGGTTATTGTCGGCTCTGTTGATATGGAGGGAAGCGACGGCGCCTATACTGTGCATATTGCTGAGAAGGAAGTGGTCGTCAATGACGGGTACGAAGAAGGCTACTATATAGCTGACAGAAACCTGACGAGAGACGCTGAACTGGGTCCTGAGGCAAGAATAGCGTGTATGTCCGACGGAGAGCTTACCGTTAAGACTCCTGAGGAATTTATGGAAAGCTATTCGGGAGATGAGGAGCAGCTTTATGAGGTTTATCTTATGGGAGAGTCGGCGGAGCTGCTGCTGGCAGTAGATCCGGAGGATCTTCAGGCTGATCAGTAACAGGTTCGGCGGCTTTAAGAAACCGGCAGTTTAAGACGATGAAAAAGGCGGCGAAAGACCGCCTTTTTAATAGTAATAAAGCTTTACAGATGTAAGAGGTGATGCATATGCCCGTGCCTGATCCTGTGGCATTTACAATTTTTGGTATAGATATAATGTGGTACGCCGTGATTATAACGGCGGGAATTATTATAGGAGTGGTTATATGCTATAAGAGGGCTCCAAAGCACGGCCTTACAGGGGACCAGCTTCTTAATTTTGTAATCATATGCGTGCCTGTGGCCATAATAGGGGCAAGGCTTTACTATGTGGCCTTTAACTGGGATATGTACGCGGGAGACATCCTGAAAATAATTAATACCAGGAGCGGAGGACTTGCCATACACGGAGGTCTGATATTCGCCTTTGCCGCGGCCTTTCTCCTCTGCTTAAAATGGAAAAAAAAGCCGCTGGAGGTTCTTGATCTGGCGGCGCCGTCCATAGCTCTCGCCCAGGCAATAGGAAGATGGGGTAATTATTTCAATTCTGAAGCCCACGGAGGGCCGACTGATCTTCCCTGGGCCATAACCGTAGATGGCCAGTCCGTTCATCCCACATTTCTCTATGAGTCCATATGGTGCTTTCTTTTGTTTCTGTTCCTTATCTTTATAGACAACAGGAGAAAATTTCCGGGACAGACATTTCTTCTCTACGCTATGCTTTACTCGGTAGAGAGGTTTTTTGTGGAATGGCTGAGAACAGACAGCCTGATGATAGGGCCCTTTAAACAGGCGCAGGTCCTGAGCGCTGCTGTTATTATCGCGTGCGCGGCGGCTTATTTTATACTTTACAGAAAAAGCGTCAGAAAAGATAATGAAAAATGAGGAGACAGATTTATGAAACTGGGAATCGTAGGACTGCCCAATGTGGGCAAGAGCACACTTTTTAACGCCATTACAAAAGCGGGAGCCGAAGCCGCCAACTATCCCTTCTGTACCATAGAGCCCAACGTAGGTGTGGTAACGGTTCCTGATGAGAGGGTTAAAAGGCTCCATGAGATTTACAATTCTAAAAAAACCATATATACCACTATAGAGTTTTACGATATAGCGGGACTTGTAAAGGGAGCGTCAAAGGGTGAAGGACTGGGAAATAAGTTCCTGGGACATATAAGGGAAGTGGCGGCCATAGTACACGTTGTAAGATGCTTTGAAAACGGGAATGTGGTCCATGTTGACGGAAAAATAGATCCTCTCTCTGACATAGAGACCATTAATACCGAGCTTATACTCTCCGATATGGAGTTTCTCGACAAGAGAATTCAGAAGACGGAAAAGAACCTGAAGGGCGATAAAAGTCTTCAGAAGGAGCTGGAGCTGCTGAAAAAGGTAAGCGAATTTCTGGGAGAGGGAAGATCCGCCCGTGCCATGGAACTGGAGGATGAAGAGGCGGAAACGGTGAAGAGCCTTAACCTTCTTTCCTATAAGCCGGTTATATATGTCGCCAATGTTTCCGAGGCTGACGCTGCCGGAGAAAATAACGAGATGGTGGAAAGGGTGAGAGAATTCGCTGAAACGGAAGGCTCCGACGTAATAGTGGTGTGCGCCGAAATAGAAGCGGAAATGGCGGAGCTTGAAGATGAAGAAAAGGCCATGTTCCTTGAGGAAATGGGTATTGCCGAGTCGGGACTTGACAAACTGGTAAAGGCCTCCTACAGGCTGCTGAATCTCATTTCCTTCCTTACAGCGGGAGAACCGGAGGTGAGAGCCTGGACCATAAAGAAGGGCACGAAAGCTCCTCAGGCGGCAGGGAAGATACACAGTGATTTTGAGAAGGGCTTTATAAGGGCTGAGACCATATCCTATGAAAAGCTTATGGAATGCGGAGGAAACCTGGGCGCTGCCAGGGAAAAGGGTCTGATAAGATCTGAAGGCAAGGACTATGTGGTTAAGGACGGAGATGTAATGCATTTCCTCTTTAATGTATAGAGTTTATATTTAAGTCGGAAGAATGAAATACACTAACATACAAAGCGGAATTTTCGTTGAAAGACCCAACAGGTTTGTGGCCCTGGTGGATATGGGAGGAAAGCAGGAGCAGGTTCATGTTAAGAATACGGGAAGGTGCCGGGAGCTTCTCGTGCCGGGGGCGAAGGTTTACCTGGAAGATTTCGCGGGGAAAATGGGAAGCAGAAAGCTGAGGTACTCTCTGGTAGTCGTGGAGAAAAAGACTCCGAGGGGAACCTTAATTATAAACATGGACTCTCAGGCGCCAAATAAGGCGGTTGAGGAGGCCCTCATGGAGGGACGTCTGCCACTGAGAGGAATGGAAGCGTTAAAAACCCTCAGGAGGGAATACAAATACGGCTCCTCCAGAATGGATTTTTATGGAGTTGATATTTCGGGAAGAGAAGCCCTTATTGAAGTCAAGGGAGTTACTCTGGAGGAAAACGGGACGGCAAGATTTCCCGACGCGCCTACGCAGAGGGGAATCAAACATGTTGAAGAGCTTATAGAAGCCAGAAAAGAAGGCGTTTTCGCCTATATGATATTTGTAATACAGATGAAGGGGCCTGTAAAATTCGAGCCCAATCGTGATACTCATCCCGAGTTCGGAGAAGCTCTGGAAAAGGCAGAAAGAGCCGGAGTGGAGCTTTTGGCCGTAGACTGCAGAGTCACGCCCGGAGAGATGAAGACAGACAGTCCGGTGGAAATAATTCTTTGATAAAAATCGAAAAAGCCTGAGAAATTCCGTAAATAGCCTTAAAAGGGCTATTTTTTGTGTTGAAAACTCCACAAACAATATATTGTTTTCTTTTGATAAAATAAGCGCAATATATTGTGGGCGGTGGGAAAGAGGAAGAAAAAAGGAGATTGAGATTTTTTCTTTGTGGAAGAAAACTTTCATGTTGTGGAGCAATTTGGTTGATAAATGGTTTAAAGTGGTTTAAAATGGAGTAAAATAAAAATGGAGGGAGACTGTATGTTTGTAGGCAAGTTCAACAACTCAATAGACAGCAAGTCGAGAATGATCGTGCCTGCGAAATTCAGAGAGGGCCTGGGAGGCAAATGTATAATAGCCAAGGCTCTTGACAAATGTCTCACCATATACCCGGTGGATGAATGGGAGAAATTCGCTGAAGAAAAGCTGGAGATTCTGCCTGCCGGAAATCCTCAGGCAAGAAAGCTGAAAAGACATTTCTATTCCTCCGCGGCCGAATGCGATGTGGACAAGCAGGGAAGGCTTACTCTTCCCCAGGAGCTTAAGGAATATGCCGGAATAGAGAAGGATCTGATAACGGTAGGAAGCAATAAGACCATAGAAATCTGGAGCAGAGAATACTGGACTGACGAAATTGATCCTGAGACTGAGGAAGTAATGAATGCCAGCGAAGTGGCGGAAAGCATGGAGCAGTATGGATTTTAAGCATGTGCCCGTACTTTACGAAGAATGTCTGAGGAATCTTGCCATTGATCCTGACGGTATATATGTGGACGGAACTCTCGGAGGGGGCGGACATGCCCTGGGAATAGGTAGAGGTCTTTCACCATCAGGGCTCCTTATAGGTATAGACAGAGATAAAGACGCCATAGAAGCGGCCTCCGCCAGGCTTAAAAATCTGAAATGCCGGACTCTTTTTATACAGGACAGGTATTCCAATATAAAGGACATCCTCAGTTCGGAGAATATAAAGGGGATAAACGGAGCTCTTCTTGATATAGGAGTATCCTCCTTTCAGCTTGACAACAGTGAAAGAGGGTTTTCATACATGAATGACGCTCCTCTTGACATGAGAATGAACAGAGAAGACTCGTTTTCAGCCTTCCATGTGATAAATAAATACAGCCGTCAGCAGCTTACGGATGTAATAAGAAAATACGGCGAAGAAAAGTGGGCGTCGCGAATAAGCGACTTCATAATAAAGGAAAGAGAAAAGGGAGAAATAAAAACCACAGGAGAGCTGGTGGAGATAATAAAGGCGGCAATTCCGGCTTCCGCGAGAAGAAACGGCCCGCATCCGGCCAAAAGGACCTTCCAGGCCATAAGGATAGAGGTAAACGGAGAGCTGGAGGAGCTGAAAAAGGCCGTAGACGATTTCTGCGATGTTCTCCTTCCGGGAGGAAGGCTCTGTATAATAACCTTCCATTCTCTTGAGGACAGAATAGTAAAAGAGGCCTTCTCAAGGAGGCTTAATCCATGTACATGCCCCAAGGAATTTCCGGTCTGCGTTTGCGGAAAGACGGCAGATGTAAAAAAGGTTACAGGCAAGCCCATAACACCGGGGAAAAAGGAACTTGAGGAAAATCCGAGAGCAAGGAGCGCCAAGCTCAGAATAATAGAGAAAAAGAGGGAAAAAGAGGTAGAGAAATGATAGAACCTGAAAGATGGTATGAGTATCAGAAAAATTATCAGAGATACGGCTTTGACATGAAGCCTCAGCCTGAGCGGGGAACGAGAGCGGAAAGGCACAGAAAAAGAAAGAGGAAGATAGTTATACCTGTCGGGAACGGCCGCAAGGTGGCTT
>DVMP01000110.1 GCA_018714925.1 Candidatus Allocopromorpha excrementigallinarum | reverse complement strand
TAATACTAAATATTTTATCCGGAGGGAAGGATTGAAATGTCATTTACAGAAAACGAATGGTATTTGATAAACAGTATTATATTAGACATATACAGCGCTTCAGACAAGGATTCCATGAGGAAGCGTTTTCTCGAAAGAATAGGCTTTTTAATTCCCTACGACAAGGCTAATTTTTTCCTTTCCGACAGAGATGGCGATCACTATATTTCCAATTCAGTGGATGTGGGCTTTGATCCTCAGTATCTGGAAAATTATTTTGGCAATCTTGAGAAATTCGATTTTACCAACTGGATATATGAATCCGCCCAGAACGAAGTTTTCCTTCTGACCGAGCTTCTTTCCTTTAACGAAAGGGAAAGGGATGTCTACATTCAAAATTACTTCCGTGCCAACGGAATGGAATACGCCGTAATTTCCTCTCTCTCCCATAAAGGCCTCCACGTAGGCACCATGACCCTCTTTCGCTCAAAGAAAAGCGGGGATTTCACCTTCAGGGACAAGCAGGCCCTCAGCCTCCTTAAAAACCATCTGGCTCTCTACCTGTACAATCACAGTGATGCCGTAACGCCATTTGACCCGGCCTCTCACCGCCGCCTTAGCGGTATAGCCGGCCGTTACCGGCTTACTCCCCGTGAAACGGAAATACTTAACATGCTTCTTGCCGGAGATGATATACCGGCCATATGCCAGAGCCTTTTTATTTCAAAGAATACTCTGAGAAAGCATATTTCCAATATATATAAAAAGTTCGGCGTCAACAGAAGAAGCGATCTCAACAAAATATTATATGAAGGCAAATAATCCTTTACAAAAAGCTGCCCCGCTGTTAAACAGGGAGCAGCTTTTTAAAAGAGTCGATTGCCTTTATAAGCCGGCCTTAAAATATCGTCAGCATTTTCTGAGGGTTGTCCTTTGTGATCTTATCGCACTGAGCCTCGGTAACTCCATAGTCGAGCATTGTCTCCCTGAAGCCTGTAAGAACATGGGCCAGCCCCCATCCTCCGAATTCAGTCATATAGTATTTATGCCCTTCATCCTGTGAAATGAGTATCCTGTCCTCATAGCCGTGATCACACATAAGCTTAATAGCCTGGGCCCTTTCTCTGTCGGACGGAAGCCACCAGTGGCCCAGATCAGCCTTAAACAACTCCTGATTGCCGCAGAGGTCAAACTGTACGTAGCATCCTCTCTCAAGAACACTGTAGTAATGATCCATGGCTTTGTCAAAGGTCATTCCCTTAATGGCCAAAACTCCGTCCCTGTGTCCCACTACTACCTTTTCCAGCTTTGCTCCCGTTTCCTCAAGTATGTCAAGATCCTGATGATCGTTCATTTTGGAAGGCTGAAGGTGAAGGGTTATGGGAAGCCCTGTTTCCTGCTGGGCTATAGCCCCGGCTCTGAGAGTTCTCTGCTCAAGCTCCGTTACCACAAATCCCGTACCCAGCTCTCCTATTACTCCCGGCTTGATTCCCGTATTTCCGTAGCCGTTTTTTATGTCCTTAATATACTCCTCCGCCAGTCTTTCCGGGGAAAACCCTTCTATGGCCTTTGAGGTGGGAGATACCAGTATATCATAATTTTTTCCTTCCTTGCCGGCTGCCTCCTTGCTTTCATCGGGAATGTCGAAGGCGTGTATATAATGGCCCATTCCGAGAACCACATTTACACCTGTTTCTTCAGCCACCTCTTTGATCTCCGGCAGAAAATCAGCCAGAGGGCTGTCCAGACTGCAGCCGTGGGGCGTAACGTCGGTTATGGTGCCGCCGCCCTTGTCCTTGAATTCCTGTACGGCTCTGCGAAGCATTTCCTTGTCAAACATCATGCAGTTATCCAGTACCCTGTAAGGATTTTTTCTCACATAGTTGAGGTTTTCCAGAGTAACGGGACTTAGATAAACCTTTTCCTCTTCCGGAGTCATCTCCGGCTTATATCCCGATGTGTTGAAATAAAGATGCTCATGGGGCAGGGTATACCCCAGCTCTTCCGGATTTTTAGGTCCGAAAATTGTCATTACCTTTCCCGCGTTTTCTCTGCTCATATGTCTTCTCCTTCCTGACAGCAGTGTGCTTTTTAATTTTCTCCTTCAGCCTTTCTTCTTTCCAGCTCCTTCATTATACCCGGCAGCTCCCTGTCAAGATGATGGAACTTCATGATAACGAGTATTATCAGATACGATATAATAGGAACCAGAGCATAAAGGGCTATTATCATGTTATTGGCTGATTCAGGCTGTACGTCCAGTGTTCCGTCATATCCGGCTCCGTCTAAAAGCCATCCCATTATGGCGCTTGAAACTCCCTGACCGAATTTCTGCCCTACAGTGGCGGCGCAGAAAATTACACCTTCAGCCCTGATGTGGAATTTCCAGTGACTGTATTCCACACAGTCGGCGATCATGGCAAAGAGAACCACTATGGAAAGAGAGCCGCCTATCCCTCTGAAAACTGCCGCGATTACTGCCACTGTCATGCTTTCCATATTTATAAACACCAGTGACTGTCCCAGTATCATAACCACGGCGCCCATAACCATTACTGTTTTCTTGCTGAATCTCGGCAGTATCCATATGAGAGCCGCCACAGCAGTACCTATGAAGGCCAGCTTATCAGCCATGTTAATATAGCTGAGAAGGTTAACATTTCCCATGATGTATTCGCAGTAATAAGGTATTATGCCCGGCGTTATGGTCCAGTAAAATATAATCAATATCCATACTACCACCATCATTACCCAGTATTTGTTTTTAACTACAGAGAGAAATGATTCCTTAAGAGGCAGCTTCTCCTCCGCCGCTCCCCTCTCCGCTCCGGGAACCTCCTTGGTCCAGAGGAAGCAGAAGAGATAACAGAGTGTGGCGATAGTCGAAATTATCACCATTACAGTGACGTATGCCTTCTGATCTCCTCCGAAGGCGCTGGCCAGAGGAATAGCAAAGGAGTTTATCAGCAGCTCCATTATAGGCGCTCCCACCTCACGATAGCCGTTTAATACGCTTCTTTCCTTTTCGCTTCTTGTCATAAGGGAGTTCAGCGATGTAAGGGAAAGACCCGCCATTGTATTTACAATGGTATTGGCGAAATTATAGGTTATAAATATGTATACAAGCTGCAGGTTCTCAGTGGTCTGAGGCACCGTGAACATAGCTATAAGTCCGATAAAATGAGGGATCAGCATCCTCAAAATCCACGGTCTTGCCTTTCCGTACTTTGACTTTGTACGATCCAGTATGACTCCGGCTACAATATCGCTTCCCCCGTCAAGGAATCTGCTGATCATCATTATTGTCGCTACCTTGGCGATGTTTATTCCCAGAATATCCGAATAATAGAACGTCAGCATTACGGAGATTACCATTACCGTCGTCGTCTGGGCGGCTCCGCCCATGGCATATCCTATCCGGCCTCTCATAGGCACATATCTGTCTTTTTTATCCAATTCACTCACTTCCTTATTTTCCTGAACTTTTTTCTGACTTCTATCTTTCCGATTTAGGAACAGTGGTATACTTTTTCTTTCCCAGAAGTATATCTATGTCAATTGCCCCTCCCGGATAGCCGGCTACCAGTACGGCATTGGCGTGAACGCCCATATCTCCTGTCTGCACCATGGCCTTGCACCTGTCTCTTAACTGATAGGATTCCGGAGCGAAATTGATTTTATGTACATGCTCCTCCCCGAAAAGCTCGACTAGCATCTTGTAATATTCAGGACTGGCATCCTCCATGTCCTCCGCCACAATGGCCGCCTCAAAATCACCCGCCTCAGCCAGAGTTCTCACCACATCCTCAAAGCTCGGTGAACCTGTAACCGCCTCAAGATCAATGTACTCCACATCAGGATCCATCCTGTATAAAGCGTTTTTATGAGTTCCGCCGCCGGAATCTCCAACATACAAAAGCTCACCATGACGCAGAGTAGCCACTACCGCAGCCAGTCTTTCGTTAAGAATTCTTCTCTTCATATTCTATCCCTTTCATACTTTTATCTCTGGAAATACAGCTTCATGAAACCTTTTTGACATGGATAATTACCCGAATTCTGATTATTATTATAAGTCTCAATTATCCAAATCGAAATTCTTCTAAATTAGTAATTTTCTACTGAAAATGAATTACAGATGTGAAGATATTAAAGAATATTACCTTCTCTGTGTACATACGTAATACCTATAGACGCCTGACCGGCGGGGCTTATATGCCCGCAAAAAAATATACAGCAGGATATTCGGTCATCGAATTTCCTGCTGTACTCCTGTTGTTTTTTCATTTCAAAGGGCTTTGACGCTGATTTTTCCTGCATCAGTAATCTTCATCAAAATATTCAAACTCAAAATCCTTTATCTTTATTATATCTCCGTCTCCTATTCCCATATTCTTCAATTCTTCAATTGCTCCGCTGTTTTCTATATACCTGTAAAGATATCTCAAGGAGCCTGAATCGTTGAAGTTCGTAGAGTCGAATATTTTTTCCAGCTGCTTTCCCGAAAGTATATAATTCTTTCCGTCAAACTCCACCTTTACGGTTCTGTAGTCAGGATCTCTTTCATCGGCAGAGAAATCAAACAGCTCATATTCCTCCTCCAGAGGCTCCTCCTCAGTCTCCCTCAGGATTTCAAGCGCCCTTGCCATAAGCTCCTTTATTCCCTTTCCCGTTGCCGCGGACAGAGGAACAACCTCATATCCCTCTCCTTCCGCGAATTCTTTAAATCTCCTGTAGCTCTCGTCATCTCCCTGTATAAGATCCATTTTATTTGCCGCCGCTATCTGAGGCTTTTTTATAAACCCGGAGCTGTACTGACTAAGCTCGCTGTTTATCTTTTTAAAATCCTCAATGGGATCT
>DVMP01000109.1 GCA_018714925.1 Candidatus Allocopromorpha excrementigallinarum | reverse complement strand
GGCATATATTATATGTAAACTCTCATTTCAATATATTCTCATGGGGTCCATATGGTGAATGGCGGTATTATTTACCGGACAGAGACGCAAAGTACTGCAGATTTTTCAGATAGGCCTCTGATCGGGGACGGCAGGCGCCTGCCATTTTGTTGTATTCCTCTGCCTTCCTGCGGTCCCCCAGACGGTCAAAGCATACGCAGAGCTGTATATATGGAAGGTAGCCGTAGGCATCCGCGGAAACAAAGGCTCCCGATCTGCGGTCCTCAGGTATTCTGAGTGCGGATTCGTACCAGAATACGGCTTTTTCATAATCCGAGAGATTTACAAATATCTGTCCTATGTCGCAGCATACCTCAGCCCGGGGAGAATCCCAGAGAAAGGAGGTGAAAAGCTCCTTTAAGGCCTTCTGAGGATTGTTTAAGGCCAGGCTGCACGATGAAAGAATACGGCAGGCCTCTATTTTGTTTTCCTTCCATCCGTCATCCATGTGGAGAAATCCCTTTAAGACGCCGACGGCGGCATAGTAGCTTTTATGATAGTAAAGCTCACGGCCATAGTAAAAGGTGTCTCTGGGAGAAAGAGGCGCGCCTTCTGATATCTGCTTTTCATATATTCTGAGATTTCTGTCGCTGTAGGAGGTCTTCTGAGATTTATGTTTAATGGGAATGTCCGAATAAACGGCGAAGCCGCGGCCTGATACAGCCTCATGAACCCTTCCCTGCCAGAGAAAGCCGCGGCTTCTTTTAAGTATGCGCTCCCTGTAATAGGAAAATACAGCCTCTCCCTTTTCGTCAAATGATGTTTCATAAGGCATCATGACAGTATCGGCTCCGTCGAATCCCGCGTCCTTAAAGGAAGTGAATTTTTCGGAAAAGGCCATATCAAAGACATCGTCGGCATCCATCCACATTATGTAGTCCATGGAGGCTTTGGAGAATGAAAAGTTTCTGGCCGCGGAGAAATCGTCGATCCATGGGAAATCATATATTTTGTCTGTAAAGAGAGCGGCAATTTCCCTTGTGGCATCAGAGCTTCCAGTATCAGCGATGATGATTTCGTCCACAAGAGGGCTGATACTGTCAAGGCACCGCTTCAGGACGGATTCCTCGTCCTTTACTATCATACAGAGGCTTAGAGTAGCCATGGCTTCTCCTTTCTTTACCATAATAATGCTTTCCGCCGGGCGGCGCTAAACGCCCGTTGCATGGAACAAAGCTGTTTGTAAGAATGGCGATGAGTCTTTCCCTGGGAGATTCGATTATTCGGCAGCCCGTTATGCCGCAGGCGTTGCAGCCGAAGCCCATACACATGGTGAGGGCCTGTTTTCCGTGAGCTCCGCAGCTTCTGAATGCGCTGTCCAGATTGAAGGCGACCCGTGGAAGATACCCCAGATCTTCAAGGAGGGTAAAGAGTGGAAAAAATATTGCCATAGGAGGAAGCATTACGGAGACAACCCAGGTGAGGGTAGTGTATACGCCGTCAATAAGCAGGGAGGTAAGCTGCCGGGGAGCCTGAGCGGAGGCCAGCAGCTCCTCAAGAAGGTCTCCCAGGCCCGCGAAGGCTCTGGAAAGAAGAGAGGAGGGATAGTTGGCTCCTGACATGGTAAGCCAGAAGATGAATATAAGAAGGAGCGTCATAATGGGAAAACCCAAGGCCCTTGAGGTGATTATTCTGTCTGCTCTTCTGTCAAGCCGGTGAGGCTCCCTCTCGCTTTGGGTCACGCAGCGGGAGCAGATGGAGGAGACAGAGGGAAGCTCCTTTCCGGAAGGCCCGGGGGAAGCTTCCTTCGGATTGAAGCGGTAAAGAACGGAAAGAAGGGAGGATAGCCCTTTCCTTGATCTGGCGGCAGTCGAAACAACAGGTATACCGAGAATCGCGGAAAGATCTTTTATATTGACGTTTATTCCTTTCTTTTCAGCCTCATCTATGAGATTGACGCAAAGCACCGCCTTTTCCGTAAGAGCGAGGATGTCCTTTACGAGAAGGAGGTTTCTTTCAAGGCATGTGGCGTCGGCCACTATAAGTACAATATCCGCCCGCCCTGATTTTATAAAGTCTGACGCGGCTTTTTCATCAGGTGAAAGAGATGAGAGGGAATAGATGCCGGGAAGATCAATAAACTCAAAAATCGCGTCTCTGAATTTCATACGGCCGGCAGCGTTTGCGACGGTTTTGCCGGACCAGTTTCCCGTGTGTTGTTTCATTCCCGTTAAAGCGTTAAAAAGAGTGCTTTTTCCCACGTTGGGATTGCCGGCCAGGGCAATGGTTTTCTTGTTCATATACAGTACCTCCCAGAAAAGTATATGAGAATAGGAAAGGAAAGGTGTCGGGGAGAAAAAATGAAAAAATAATTTCTTGACGTAAAAGTAAATGAGTAGTAAAGTTGATGGCAGATGAATTTTAAAAGAAGCGGAGACAGTTGTTATGGTAATAAAATTGACTATGCTGATAGCCTTTTTTGCGGTAATGATAGGAATAGGACTTTACTGCAGAAGACATGCTACCGATGTTAAAGGATTCGTGCTGGGCGGACGTTCCGTAGGCCCGTGGCTGACAGCCTTTGCCTACGGCACCTCATATTTTTCGGCGGTAGTGTTTGTGGGATACGCCGGCCAGTTCGGATGGAAATACGGTATAGCCTCAACATGGATAGGACTGGGAAACGCGGTTTTGGGATCCCTTCTGGCATGGGTGGTTCTGGGAAGGCGTACCAGGATAATGACTCAGCATCTTGACTCCTCCACCATGCCTGAATTTTTCGGATCGAGATTCCAAAGCAGGGCTTTGAAAATAGGGGCCTCTGTGCTCATATTCGTGTTTCTCATACCATATACGGCCTCCCTTTACAACGGACTTTCCAGGCTTTTTGCCATGGCCTTCAACGTTGATTTCACAGTATGTATAGTGATAATGGCAGTATTGACGGGAATATACGTAATAGCCGGAGGATATATGGCGACAGCCATAAATGACTTTATACAGGGAATAATAATGCTCTTCGGAATATGCGCCGTAATATGGGCTATACTGGAAAGCAAGGGTGGCTTCACAGAGGCCATGAACGCTCTGGCTGAGGTTGAAGATCCGCAGTATACTCAGATGAACGGAGCCTTTGCCTCCTTCCTGGGGCCGGCGCCGCTGGATCTTTTCGGAGTCGTTATACTAACCTCCATGGGTACATGGGGACTGCCGCAGATGGTTCAGAAGTTTTACGCCATAAAAAGTGAAAAGGATATACATAAGGGAACTGTAATATCAACTCTCTTTGCCCTTATAGTATCAGGAGGCTGCTATTTCCTTGGAGGCTTCGGAAGGCTTTTTTCCGATCAGGTAAACGTAGAGGCCGATGGCTACGATTCAATAATACCGGCTATGGTGTCGGGACTTCCCGATATACTTATAGCTCTTGTGGTACTTCTGGTGCTGTCAGCGTCAATGTCAACTCTGTCGTCTCTGGTAATGGCCTCAAGCTCCACGCTCACTCTTGATTTTATAAAAGAAAATTTCGCCAGAAATATGGGAGAGAAAACACAGGTGCTCGTAATGAGGCTGCTTATAGTGGTTTTCATAGTCATATCAGTTATTATAGCCATGGTGCAGTATAAGAGTTCCGTAACCTTTATAGCCCAGCTTATGGGGATTTCATGGGGAGCTCTGGCAGGCTCATTCCTGGCTCCGATGATATACGGCCTTTACTGGAAGAGAACTACAAGGACTGCCTGCTGGGCCAGCTTCATTTTCGGCACGGGAATAATGCTGGTAAATATGCTCTTTCCGCAGATTCTTCCGGCTGTAATACAGTCGCCGATAAACGCCGGAGCTCTGGCTATGATGGCGGGGCTTGTAATAGTTCCGGTGGTAAGCCTGATAACCCCTAAGCCTGATCAGGAATTTACAGACGACTGCTTCAGATGCTATGATACTACAACTCAGGTAGCTCTTAAATTTTCTCTTCCCGATGAAGAGGAGTAGAAACGTATATATTTTCTGAGTCTTTAAGTCTCAGGGCAAGTACGGTTCCCATAATTTCGTAGGCGACGGGATCTCCGGCCGGACTTTTGAAAACAGGCCTGATACTGCTGCCGGGAAATATTCCGTATCCTCTGAGATTTAAAGCTCCGGTTTTTCCTTCATTTACATGCTCTATGACGTACTCCATACCGGCGGAGGCCATAGAAAGGGGAATGACAGTTTTTTTCACAAAATACCTCCTTTAAGAGTATGTAGGGCATTAAATAAAATGGAAAAACCTTTGATATTATACTATAAAACACCTTGACATAGAGTTCCTGAAATGGTAATATATTTTCTGCTAGTGGCGTTAATGTTATGGCGGTGTAGCTTAGTTGGCTAGAGCGTCCGGTTCATACCCGGAAGGTCGGTGGTTCGACTCCACTCGCCGCTACCATTAGTTAAAAGGGCGCTTAGCTCAGCTGGGAGAGCACCTGCCTTACAAGCAGGGGGTCATAGGTTCGAGCCCTATAGCGCCCACCACTTTTTTCATATCGCGGTCCGGTAGTTCAGTTGGTTAGAATGCCAGCCTGTCACGCTGGAGGTCGACGGTTCGAGCCCGTTCCGGATCGCCAATTAAAGTATTATGGGAGACTTACTCCCAGATACGAGGCGACATAGCCAAGTGGTAAGGCAGAGGTCTGCAAAACCTTTATTCCCCGGTTCAAATCCGGGTGTCGCCTCCAAACTTTATGGTGGGTATAGTCAAGTGGTTAAGACAGCGGGTTGTGGCTCCGTTATGCGTGGGTTCGAATCCCACTATCCACCCCATTAATTTCATATCGTTGGGGTATCGCCAAGCGGTAAGGCAACGGATTCTGATTCCGTCATGCGCAGGTTCGAATCCTGCTACCCTAGCCAAAGCAAAAACTGCCGAAAGGCGGTTTTTGTTTTGGCTGGGGACAGAAATAGTGTATATCGTATCGGTACAGGTGATTTCTCCCCTTTTTGCAT
>DVMP01000108.1 GCA_018714925.1 Candidatus Allocopromorpha excrementigallinarum | reverse complement strand
ATGTTAAGCTCCATGGCTCTTACGGGAAATGAAGTCATTGACACGGTAATAATTCTGGTGATAATGACGGCGGCTATGACTTTAATAGAATATATAGCGGGCCTGATATTTATCAGGGGAATGAAGGTAAGGCTCTGGGACTACAGCAGGGAGAAATTTAATTTTCAGGGAATAATATGTCCCAAGTTTTCCATGGCCTGGGGAATACTGGGCTGCTTTTACTATTTTGTGATAAATCCTTACGTAATAGACTGGGTAGTGTGGCTGTCATACCATCTGGCCTTCTCTTTTGTCATAGGAATGTTCTTCGGAGTCTTCGCAATAGACGTATGCTACTCATTTAATGTATCGGCTAAAATAAGACGTTTTGCCGAGGAAAAAGAGGCTGTTATAAAATACGAGGAGCTTAAGGACTTTCTGGGAAGGAGAAAGGAGGAGCTCCATAAAAAGAGAGGATTTATGTTCAGCTTTAATACAGGAGAGCCTGTGTTAAACGAGCTTGAGAGATATTTTGAAAACGTCAGACAGCAGCGGATTAAGAAGACGGCAGACGTGAAGGAAGCCATAAGAAAAAAGAGAGGGAAAGGAGGGAAAGGCAAGGATGAAAAACATTAAAGCGGAGGATATCAGAAAAGGTCTCATGGAACTGAGAGATGAAAAATACAGGGAATTTCACAGCGGTCTTGTTCCCGGAGAGGATAAAATCATAGGGATCAGAATACCTGTAATAAGAAAGTACGCCAGAGAGCTTTTGAAGGAATACCATAAGGATGTGGATCTGCTTCTTGAAAACACAGGAGTGGAATACTATGAAGAAAAGGTGCTCAAGGGTATGCTCATAGGAATGGAAAAAAAAGGGGCCGAGCAGCTTTTAAAGCGCATAGAGTATTTTGTGCCTTTAATAGACAGCTGGGCCGTATGCGATACATTCTGCGCGGGACTGAAAGAGACTGCCAAGTACAGGGAGGAGGTTTACGGCCTTCTGGAGAAATATATGGACTCAGGCAGAGAATTTTACGTAAGATTCGGCCTTGTAATGCTTCTTGATTATTATGTGGATGAGGAGTATCTTGAAAGGATCTTTCAGTGGACGGAAAAGGCAGAGCTTAAGGACTATTATGCGGCTATGGGCGCGGCATGGCTTATATCCGTGTGCTTTGTGAAATTCTATGACAGAACTCTGGAGTTTATGAAAACCGCTCAACTGGATACATTTACGTACAACAAGGCGCTTCAGAAGGCCAGGGAAAGCTTCAGGCTGTCAGAGGAACAGAAGAGAGAGCTTAAGGAAATAAAGAGAAAAGCGGGGGAATAAGGAGTTTATGGAACTGGATTTTATAATAGACCATAAGGATTTCGATATGGCGGGAGAGGCCTCAAGCAGTGTGAAGAGAACCCTGTCAAAGCTCGGAGCGCCGCCTTCGGCTGTAAAAAGAACAGCGATTTCCATGTATGAGGCGGAGATAAACGCTTTTATTCACGGAGGGGGAGGCACTGCCAAAGTAAGGATAGAGCCTGATAAGGTAGAGATAATCATAAAGGATGAAGGCGAGGGAATCGCGGATCTTGAGCTGGCAATGCAGGAGGGCTGGTCAACGGCTGATGAGAATATACGAAGGATGGGCTTCGGCGCCGGTATGGGACTTCCCAACATGAAAAAGAATGCCGATGTGCTGGATATAAAGACAGGAAGGAATCAGGGCACAGAGGTAAGAATGGTTATTTATATGAAAAGCGAGAGGTAAGGTTATGAAGGTAAAGGAAATAGCGGAGACTATGAAAATGGATATGACCGCTTCCGCGGGAGCGGATAAAGAGGTAAAGGGAGTGTATGCGGGAGATCTTTTAAGCAGGGCCATGAGCGGATGTCAGCCGTCGGAGGCGTGGGTGACAGTGCTGACCCATCCCAATATACTTACGGTGGCCGAGCTTAACGGAGCTGCCTGTGTAATAGTATCCGATGGTGTGTCCGTTAACGCGGCTACTGTGGAAAAGGCTCTGGAAAAGGATATTCCCATACTGTCCAGCTCCATGAAAACATATGAAATCTGCTGGAGACTCCATGAAATCATGGACAGGAAATAACATAAGGAAGAGGTGAGAGGATGCTGCTCAGAGAAGCGGTCAGGATAATTAAGGGAAGGGTGCTGTACGACGAAGGTGATATTCTGGAACGGGAATATTCCTGTGCCATAGCTTCGGATCTTATGAGCAATGTAATGGTGGACGGAGAGGAGGACAGCATTCTGATCACAAGCCTTGTAAACCCACAGGTAATAAGAGCCTCTGAAATGATGAACATAACATGTATTATAATAACCTGCGGCAAGTCTGTGACCGACACCATGATCCAGCTGGCAAAGAACAGAAATATAGCTCTGGTGGAGACGGAAGACACAACATTTACAGTATGCGGGAAGCTCCACGGAGGCGGAATGAGGGAGAGCAGCGTTTTCCGGGAAAAGCATCGTGTGACCTCCATAAAAACAGACGACAAGAGATGCGCGGGCTGTGTACACTGTGTAAGAACATGTCCTACAGAGGCTATAAGAATAAAAAATATGAAGGCCGCGGTAAATGCCGACAGATGTATAGAGTGCGGCATGTGCGTGAAGGTCTGTCCCAGACATGCGGTTAAGCCTGTGGTCGGAAGTCTGGAGTCCATGGAGAAGTATGACCGAAAAATAGCCATTCCGGCCTCATCCTTTTTCGGGCAGTTTCGGGATGTAAAATCAAGAAACCACCTTCTTACCGCCTTAAAGAGAGTAGGCTTTGATCATGTATATGAAGAAGCCGTGGGAGCTGAAATGGTAAGCTACGCCACGAGAAGGGTGCTGCAGGAGAAAAGAAGGCCTCTTCCCGTTATATCATCGGCATGTCCGGCCATACTGAAGCTCATACAGATACGCTTCCCCAACCTTATAGATCACGTTCTCGATTACAGGCCGCCGGTTGAAATCACAGCCAGACTCGCCAGAAGGGAAGCTGAGGAAAGATACGGAAAGGACTGTAAAACAGGGATATTTTTCATAGCGCCGTGCACATCGAAAATTTCCTTTATAAAGGAGAGGGAATGGATAGTGGAGTCGGACATAGATGAGATGGTGGCTATTTCCCATATATACAAAGACGTGCTGAAAAATTTAAAGGACCTTCGCGACGAAGAGGTGGAAGAGCTTGAACG
>DVMP01000107.1 GCA_018714925.1 Candidatus Allocopromorpha excrementigallinarum | reverse complement strand
GAAACATATGAATACTATTGTAATATAGATATAACCATACCGGAGTTGGGGGAGGATGTTAAAGGCTGTGAAGCTATAAACCGTGATATAACGTGGATGCTCTCTGATTACATTACTTTGGTTGAAATGATTGAAAGGGGCAATTATGCGATGATAGAAGACAATCATTCGGCTGATATAAAAGTAGGCTATAACCTTTACGAACACAATGACACCACTGCGCTTATTATAGAGTACCATTGGGTTACTTATGCCGCAGGTGGAGACCCCAGCTATATGGTTTACTACTACGATCATAAAGGCGATAAGTGGATAGATTATGCAGAATATGCGGAGCTGAACGGATATACGGTAGAGGATGTGTTTTACGAATATAAGGCTGAGACGGGAAACGATTATTTTTCAGATGCGTCATCCCTGGACAATCAGGGACTTATCTTTTTCTTCAACAGCAGGGGTGAGCTGGAATTCAGGGAATCAATCCTTTAGATATGCCGACAGAGCTTTTCGGAAGACCGAAATAAAGGCATACCCCGTCATATAAACAATATGTTAAGCTTTTATGAGAGAATAGGGCCCCAGGTAAAAGGCATTTTACCCTGGGGCTTGTTTTCATATATTTAAATAACCGTATTTTTAATTAATTATTGCGGGAAACTATGATAAAATAAAGGTGCGGCGGTTATATAGGGCCGCGGATTTTTTGAAATAGATTGCAGAAAACAGAAGAAAGCGGTATCAATGAAAAGACTGGGACTTTTTCTGCCGGTCGCGGCAGGCGTTATGTGGGGGTCTGTGGGAATCTTCGTGAGGAAGCTGACGGATTTCGGTATGGACGGTGTTACAGTGCTCGAATCCAAGATGTCAGCTACCGCCATAATTCTTTTTATATCAATATTTATATACAAAAGAGAATGGCTGAGGATCAGCCTTAAGGATATATGGCTCTTTGTATGCAGCGGTCTTGCGGGGATGATGCTTCTCAATCTCTGCTACAACGAAGCGGTTACAAGGCTTACCCTTTCCTTTGCGGCAGTGCTTCTGAGCCTTTCGCCCATATTTGTAATACTTATAGCGGCGGCTGTTTTCAGGGAAAGAGTAACGAGGAGGAAAATCCTCTGCACCCTTATGGCCATACTGGGATGTTTTTTAGTAAGCGGAGTCCTTGAAACGGACGGAGGCCGTGTGACTCTGCCGGGAATAGTCATAGGACTGCTGGCGGCGCTTTTTTACGCTCTTTACAGTATATTCTCAAAGGCAGCCATGAAAAAGGGATATAATGTATTCACCATTACATGCTACAGCTCCATGGTGGTGGCCCTGGTGCTGATTCCCGTAGCTGACTGGGAAATGATAGGAGCTTTTTCCATGGAGGCTCCATCCTCCAATGTAACTCTTATGATAATGCACGCTTTGTTTACGGCTATACTGCCCTACGTCTTTTATACGGCGGCCTTCACATATACGGATACGGGAAAGGCCTCCATTCTGGCGGCAGGCGGGGAGCCCGCGGCGGCCATGGTATTCGGATTGCTGTTCTTCGGGGAAAGGCCTACTGTTTTGTCATGTATCGGACTTGTCGTAACTATTGTCGCCCTGGCCTTTATATGCAGGCCGGAAAAGAAGGATAAGGCTGAAAGCCGTGTTTAAGCCTCAAAGGAGATAAATTGATTTTAGAGAAAGGAAGAAGCTATGAAAGAGGGAATAGTTGTTTATCAGTCAAAGTACGGGGCTGCCGCGAAATACGCGGCCTGGCTGGGAGAGCTGACGGGATTTGACACTGTTAAGGTCTCCGATGCCGAAACAGAGGATTTGCTGGATTACAGCAGCATAGTCCTGTGCGGCGGCATATATGCTTCGGGCATAGCGGGGCTCTCCTTTTTAAAGAAGAATTTCAGCCGTCTGGAAGGAAAGAAAACAGCGGTATTCTGTGTGGGGGCCTCTCCCTTTGACGAGAAGGCTATAGAAGAGATAAAAGCCCGCAATCTTAAGGGCTCCCTTTCAACCATACCTCTCTTTTACGGAAGAGGCATGTGGGATGAAGAAAAAATGACCACAAGAGACAGGACACTGTGCAGAATGCTTCAGAAATCCGTCGCCAAGAAAGATCCCGACACATATGAGCCGTGGCAGAAGGCTCTCATGTGCGCCGCGGGGGAGAGCCGCGACTGGACCGACAGGAAATATCTGGAGCCTCTGATGGAATATCTGAAAACTGAAGAGGAAAATTGATTTCAAAGAGCAGAATGATAAGGCAGGAACAGGTATGGAAAAAAATGAAGCATGTCTCATATGCGGAGGAAAAATAGAATATTATTCTGAAAAAATAGAAAAGAAGTGTCAGATTTGCGGAGAGGCCTTCATGACCAACGCCTGCTGCGAAAAGGGACACTATGTATGCGACAGATGTCACAGCCGGAAGGCCCTTGAAAGGGCGGCCGCCATATGCAGGGAGGAAGCCTCCGTAAATCCTGTGGAGATACTTACAAAGCTCATGAGGGAGTCTCAGGTTCATATGCACGGCCCGGAGCACCACGTGCTGACAGGTATGGCTCTTTTAACGGCCTGCGTCAACTGCGGAGGATACCCACGGGAGAATTTCGGGGAGGGACTTCTTGAAATATCCTCAAGAGGCGGCATGATTCCCGGAGGAAGCTGCGGCTTCCTGGGAATATGCGGAGCGGCCGCCGGAGCGGGAGCCTTTATGAGTCTTATAACAGAGACCACTCCCATGAGTACGGAGTCATGGAAGGTCTGCGCCCAGGTATCGGCCCGGGTTCTGGACAATATCGCGGGACCGGGAGGCCCCAGGTGCTGTAAGCGGTCATCATATATAGCAGTTCTCACGGCGGCGGAAATGGCCGAGGAAGAGCTTAACATAAAGATGAAGACGCCTGAGACTGTGAGCTGCGAGTTTTATAAAGAAAACAAAGAGTGTATAAGAGGGAGATGTCCCTTTTTTCCCGAAAGAAGTGAGGGGAATATATGAAAATACTGGAAAAGACCGAAAGCCTGTGTCCCATATGCAGAAAGCCTGTGGACGCTTTTTATGCGGAGGAGAATGGCTCTGTTTATTTTATTAAAGCCTGCGAAGAGCACGGAAGCTTCAGAACCACTGTGGCCGAGAGGGCCGACGACTATAAGAAATGGGCGGAAAGCCCTGTAATCAACATACCCCCGAGAAAGGCTCTGACAAAGGGAGATCCCCGTGACAGAAGCTGCCCTCTTCACTGCGGCACCTGTGAAAACCACATGCAGACAGCCTGCTGCGTGCTTATAGATATTACAGACAGATGCAATCAGCGCTGTCCCTACTGCTTCGCCGGATCGGAAAAGGAAAAGAACAGAAGGGAAGAGCCCTCCTTGGAGGAGATAGGAAAAAAATACGATCTTCTTATGGAGCTGGGGGAGGAAAGACCCTTTAACATACAGATTTCGGGAGGAGAGCCTACCGTAAGAGAGGACCTTCCCGATATTATAAGACTGGCAAGGGAAAAGGGCTTTGAATACGTGCAGATAAATTCCAACGGAAGAAGGATAGCTGAGGAGGAAGGATACGCCTCGCTGCTGAAGGAGGCGGGAGCCTCTGTGATATTTATGCAGTTTGACGGTACGAAGGACAGTATATACGAAAAGCTTCGTGGAGAGCCTCTCTTTGATATAAAGCGGCAGGCTGTGAAAAACTGCGAAAAAGCGGGACTGGCGGTCACTCTCGTGCCCACTGTAGTGGAAGGGGTCAACACGGACAATATCGGCGAGATGATGGATTTTGTGCTGGAGAATGTAAACGTTGTAAAGGGAATACATTTTCAGCCG
The DNA here is from genome assembly GCA_018714925.1 of Candidatus Allocopromorpha excrementigallinarum. Taxonomy (GTDB): domain Bacteria; phylum Bacillota; class Clostridia; order Peptostreptococcales; family Anaerovoracaceae; genus Lentihominibacter; species Lentihominibacter excrementigallinarum. The sequence continues at coordinate 6,835 of DVMP01000107.1, read as the reverse complement.
GTGAGCTTTTTCGGGCGTCATCCCGAAAGGAGTGAATCCTTCGGCAAAGAGCGCAGCGGAGATTTTCCGGGAAGAGTGACCATGCTCGGCCTTCTGCGAAGGCTGGAGGAGCAGAGACCCGCCTTTAAATATGAGGATTTCTGCCCTATAACAACAGGACATCCTATGTGCTGCTTCTACAGTACATATATAAGAGAGCCCGATGGAAGCGCGCGATGCACTCTCACCGAAGCCAGAAAAAAAACGGGTATAAGCTGCTGCGATACGGAAAAGTTGAAGTCAGGAAAAGCTCTTTCACAGGGAGAGGAGCTTGAGATAATAAGAAAGGACAGGGACTTCGTTCTGAATAAGTGGGAAATAGCCCCGCCGGAGACAGCCCGCGTTCAGAAGGAAAAGGAGGCCCAATACGCCTCCAGCGCTGATATCACATCCCTTGATGAGTTTTTAAGCTATTACAGAAGAAACAATTTTACAGTAACGGGAATGGCCTTTCAGGACCTCAGCAACATAGATTCCCAGAGAGTAAAGCGATGCAGGGTGCAGGTGCTTTCAAAGGACAACAGACTTATACCTTTCTGCGCCTATAACAGCATATACAGAGATTGACGGCTGAAAAAGGAGGAAATATGAGTGTAAAATACATGGTGACCAGCGGATTTCTCGGAGCAGGGAAGACTACTGCCATGATAGCCTTTTCAAGAGAGATAAACAGGAGATGCTCAGAAAGGGCGGCGATACTGGCCAACGATCTGGGGGCCGGAAATGTGGTGGATGCGGAGTTCTGCGCGGCGGCAGGTGTCATGACCCTTCCCATATCGGGAGGCTGCATCTGCTATCAGCACGATAATCTGGTAAGCAGGCTGCGGCAGCTGGAAGGGGCGGGAGCCGATGTTATATTCTCGGATATACCCGGCTGCGGCATAGGAGCCATGGACCATGTTTACATGGAGCTTGACGAAAAGGAGAAGGGGGAGTTTGAGCTTCTTCCCTTTACCTGCATTGTGGATCCGGAAAGACTGAGAATGATAATGCCTGAAGAGGCTGACATAAACCTTCCTGAGGAAATGAGGTTTCTTCTTGACGCTCAGATGGCTGAGGCGGACCTTATTGTTCTCAATAAAACAGATACTGTCAGCGGCAGCAGGGTCCGGGATATTATGGACTTTATAAAGGGAATATATCCAAAAACTCCCGTAATGGCCATGTCAGCCATGAAAGGAGATGGAGTCGGCGAGGTGGTGGATTACATCCTTTCCAACAGGTCGGAAGCCGTTCACAGGGAAATCGGGTACGGCTCCGAGGCCTTTATAGCGGCGGAAAACAAAATGAGCTGGTTTAATACAAGGGTATACATGAAGCAGAGGGAGGATAAAAATCTAGACTTCAATCAGGTTATAGAGGATATATTCGAGGGTATAAGAAAGGGACTTAAGAAAACAGGAGGCAATGTGCCTCATCTCAAGATGTTTGCCGCTGACAGCGACGAGGAGCTGACGGATTTCTGCAAGGCAAGTCTCACAGGCATAGACTATCCTGTGGAGTTTTCCAGTAAATTCAAAAGAAAGTACAGCGCTCTTTCACTTATAATAAACGCCAGGTGCGCGGAGGATCCGGTGGTAATGGCCGATATTGCGGATGAGGCTCTTGGAGAGGTTTCACAAAAATACAATATGAAAATGAGAACCTTCTTTATGGAAACCTTCGGTATGATGGAGGAGGGAAAGGGAAATATAGGAAGAGCCTCCAGCTATGACTGAAAGAATTGAAGAAAAGTAAAAAATATGAGAATATAATAAAACAGGTACGGCCTTTATTAGACGAAGCATAAAACAGGCGCGTGCCTGTTTTTTTTTGGGGCGAGAAGGATCAGGACATGGCCTTTGAGAGCAGCAAACTTTAGATTTTACTAATATAGTTATGAGTATATTTGTAATTGTGCCGGTGAATGTTCAATGTTAACCTAAAGACAATGAATATTCAGAAAATATAAAGCGCTTTAGAAATTTACAATCCAGGAGGTACTTAATGAGCACTGAAAGACAGAACAGATGGGAAGCGGAAAAAATGCAGACCATGCCCTTTTCAGGGATAAGAAAGGTTTCCGAAGCCGCTGCGAAGCTGAAAGCCAAAGGAACAGACGTAGTGGAAATGACCATGGGAAGACCTGACTTCGATACGCCTGAGCATATAAAAGAAGCGGCGGTGAAGGCCTTGAAGGAGGGAAAGGTACACTACACCTCCAATTACGGTATACCGGAGCTTCGAGAGGCAATTGCCGAAAAAATGAAAAGGCATAACGGGCTTGAATATGACCCTGACGGGGAAATAATGGTTACTGTGGGGGCCGCGGAAGCTATATTTGCCACAATGAGCTCCTTTCTGGATCCGGGAGACGAAATAATAATCCCCGCTCCCGTGTGGGTAAATTATGTGGCGGTACCGGCATCCTTCGGAGCGAAGGTGGTAACAGTACCTCTCAGAGAAGAAAATGAATTTTCTCTGGATGCCAGAGACGTGGAAAAGGCTGTATCCGAAAAAACAAAGATGATAGTTCTTGTTACGCCGGGAAATCCCACGGGGGGAGTAATAAAGGAGAAGGATCTGAAGGAAATCGCGGAGCTGGCAAAGAAGCATGATCTGCTGGTAATAGCCGATGAGGTGTACGAATATCTTGTCTATGACGGAGAAAGGCATGTGAGCATCGGAAAGCTGGAGGGCATGAAGGAAAGAACCATTGTAGTGAACAGCGTATCCAAGACCTATTCCATGACAGGGTGGAGAATAGGCTGGATATGCGCTGACAGGCCTCTTATGCTTTCAATTCTCAGAGCCCACCAGTACATGGTGGCCTGCGCCGTGTCCTTTGCCCAGTACGGAGCCTGGGCGGCTTTAAAGGGGCCTCAGGACTGTGTCAGAGAAATGACGGAGGAGTTTGACAGGAGAAGAAAGTACATAGTATCGGCGGTGAACAGTATGGATAAGATGAGCTGCATAACACCGAAGGGAGCCTTTTATGTGTTTGCCAACATAAAAAAGACAGGGCTGACCTCAGAGGAGGCCTCGCGATTTCTTTTAGATGAAGCTCATGTGGCGGCTGTGCCGGGAAGCGCTTTCGGAAAAGAGGGGGAAGGCTTCGTAAGGTTTGCCTACAGCACATCCATGGAAGAAATTAAAAAGGCCATGGAACGTATAGATAAAGCTTTAAGGAAGCTTTAGCCCGCCCCCTGGGGATTTCTATAAGGAGGACAGAAAGATGTTAGAAGTAATTACCAACATGCAGAAAATACCGTACCTTAAAAACCGCTTTCTTACGGCTACTCTCAGTATAGACGGTTACCGCTCGGAATCGCCTGTAATAGTAAGAAGAGGTGACAAAAGCTACATAGTGGCAAGGCATCTGGACCGGGGAAATATGGAGGAATACAGAAAAATGGGCCTGCTTCCCTATGACAGTGAGCCTGTGTATTACAGACCGTATTTTGCCTTTGTTCCCATAACTCCGCCGGCTCACGGCACCTTTGATGAAGCTTTTGAATACGTGGCGGGCGACGACAGGAATATGAAAATACACCGGGATATGCCCATACAGCTGTACGAGATGTTCGACAGGAAATTTGATATTTCCATGGAGGATGAGATCCCGGTACCGCTTAAATACCTGTATAAGCTTGACAGAAAAACAGTAATTGAGAAATTTGCCGAAGGTCGTGACATAGCGGTAGAAATCGCAGGAGAGCTTTTGAAAAGCTCCCGGGACAGAGAAGAGCTCCTTGAGATGATGGAGACAGCGGAAGATGACAGATTTGAGCTTCTTGACCGGCTTATGGAGGAGGAAAAAATAGACTGGATGCTGTTTACCACATGCCTGGGAGTTCAGGAGGTAACCGGATTTGGAATGGATAATTTCAGCGATGAGGAAGCGGCGGCTCTGTACAGGCGCGGAAGCGATACAGTGTATTTTATGAGCGCGAAGGTACATGACGGCTTCGGGACGGAGGAAATACTTTATGAGCCGGCTGAGTACGTGAAGGAGCTTATCGGAAACGATGCCGTGGGAATTGAGGAGCAGCATTTTTCATACGGCTGGTATAAGGCCTTTGGTATGGATCAGAAAAAATGGAAAAAGGCTCAGGCTCTTGCCAGGAATTTCCGCCTGTACAGAGGGGATTTTAATCTTCCGTACTATGTAATAACATCGAGAACAGGAGCCTTCTCCATAGAGAAGGCCATGGAATGGGCGAAGAAGCAGGTAATGGAAGGAAATCCGGTAACCGAGAAGGAGGTGGGCTTCAAGCAGGAGCAGCTGGCGGCGGAGTTTGCGAAGGAGAATAAAATACCGTTTGCCCTGAGCAAATACTGGACCGGACTTCACGCCTCCGACAGAAGCGTAACGCCGTCTTATGCCTTTGAGCATGTTATAACAAAGGAGTCCAAGGCTTTGAAATTTGACGCGGGGCTGCTTCTTAAGGATAACAGCGGGATTTTGAGAGCAGCCTCGGATATAGCCAGAACCATATGCTTTGAGGAATGCGGTGATATCTTCTATGAAATTGCCGATAAGGTTATGCTGGAAATGGTAGAGGGAGCAAAGCCGGGAATAACAGGAGAGGATATTTTCAAAGCGACTATGGGAAGAATAGAAGATTTTAGAGATGAGCTGGAGGCGGTAGGCATGATTCCTACGGAAAAAGTCGAGGAAGCGTTTAAGCGGGACGTGGGACATGGGCTTTCCCTTCATGAACCGGGAACCTTCTGGTTTGAAAGGGGCGCTGAGATGAAAACGAAAACGGGAATGGTGTGCGCCCATGAAATTCAGTGGTCTACCAGAGGCTTCAGCATAGGAACGGAAGACAATTTTGTCATAGGAAAGAATAAAGGTCTTAACATGTGCAGAGACTGAAGGCGCGGCAAAGGAGAGTGATCTTAATGGGAAACGGTTTCTTTGACAATACCGTAATGAACAAGTTGAGAAGAGGCGAAAAGGTATGCGCCTCGTGGGCGCAGCTGGGAAGCAATGTAACAAGCGAGATACTTGCCGAAGCAGGATTTGACGTCATCGTTATAGATATGGAGCATTCTCAGACATCGCTGCCGGGAGTGGTATCCATGATACAGGGAACCAAGGGCACAGGCTGCGCGCCCTTTGTAAGAGCTCCCTGGAACGATCTCGTCTGGTGCAAGCAGATTCTGGACTGCGGGGCCTATGGAATTCATATTCCGTATGTGTCGACAAAGGAGGAGGCTGTAATGGCTGTTCAATCCTGCAAATACGCTCTTGAGGGCTACCGAGGTCTGGCCACAAGCCAGAGAGCTGTAAATTACGGTATGAATAAGGAAGAGTATTTTGAAAGAGCCAACAGGGATATTATAGTCATGGTGGCCATAGAGACCAGGGAAGGTGTGAACAATATAGAAGAAATAGCCTCAGTGGAGGGCGTAGACGGAATCTTCATAGGACCTTCGGATCTGGCCACATCTTTGGGATATATAGGAAATCCCAAAAACGACCAGGTGCAGGAGGCCATAAGACAGGTGGAGTCTGCTGTTCTTAAGACAGATAAGTTTATGGGCACCATAGCTCCTGATTTTGAAGCGGCCAGGGCTCTTTATGACAGAGGATATTCCATAGTTTATTTTATGTCCGATGCGGGAGCTGTAATGAAAGCGGCGACAGCGGGGGTAAAGGCCTTCAGAGAGCTGTACGGTTAAGGAAAACACCTCATGTGACGGAGAAAAGCCCGGATAAGAAAGCGGGCCTTTCCTCCGCCGCAGCGGACAGGTAGAAAGGAGAAAACATGAAGAGGCTTAAACTGATTATTTCTTCAGTATTGGTCGCTGTATTAATGGCCACGGCCTTTACCGGCTGCGGAGGAAGCAGTGATGAGAAAAAAACCAGCAATGATTCATATACCATAAAAATCGCTCACAGCATGGCGCCGGAGCATTCATACAACGCGGCCGCGCAGAAATTCAAGGAAATAATCGAAGAGGAAACCGACGGCAGAATAACCGTAGAGGTTTATGCCAACGGTCAGCTGGGAGCGGAAAGAGAAACCATAGAGGCCGTTCAGGCGGGAACCCTTGAGATGGTAGTCACAGGAACATCGGCAATGTCGGGATTTGTGCCGGAATGGCAGGTCTTCGACATGGCTTACCTCTTTAAGGATTACGATGAATTCTGGACGGTAATGAAAAGCGATATTGGTGAAAAATACTGCCATGAATACGCTGAGGAAAAAGGCTTCAGAGGTCTTGGAATAGGCTGCATGGGAACGAGAAACGTTCATTCCGTAACAAATCCGGTCTATGATATGGAAGACATAGAAGGAATGAAGGTCAGAGTAATGGAATCAAACGTTCATATAAAATCATTTAAGGCTATGGGAGCCGCTCCTGTAACCATGGCGTTTTCCGAGCTCTTTACGGCTCTTGAGCAGGGCACCGTGGACGCGGAGGAAGCTGTTCCGTCGGCGGCATATACCTCCAAGACGTATGAAATATGCAAGTATTATTCTCTTACGCAGCACTTCTGGCTGCCGACCTGTATGTTTATATCGGAAAAGTTCTTCCAGACATTGTCTCCTGAGGATCAGGCCCTCATTGAGGAGGCGGGAGATCAGGCCATGGAGTATCAGTGGGAGTACCATAAGCAGGCTGATGAAGAATCTCTTGAGATAATGAAGGAGGCGGGAACACAGGTCAATGAAGTGAAAGATAAGACGCCTTTCGTAAAAGCGGCCCATTCTGTTTATGAGGATATACTTGAAGATGTTCCTCATGGAAAAGAAACCATGGAGGAGATGGAGAGGATGCTGGGCAGAGATATGTATGAAGT
>DVMP01000011.1 GCA_018714925.1 Candidatus Allocopromorpha excrementigallinarum | reverse complement strand
CCTTTCGCCATATGAGTCCGTGCAGGGGACATATGAATTTTATTTTGTCCAGAAGTCCTCCCGCCTTTCCCAGAAGATGCTGAATATGAGGGCCGTATTTACCCACTATGTTGGTGAGATATCTTCTGGCCTCGTCAATCCAGTCTCTGTCATAGTTTACCTCATCGGCGAAAAGCTTTCCATCCATGGCCATAAATGAGCCGAAGGCGTCGGCCGAAAAGAGGACTCCGTTGGTCACGTCCAGCGTTACCATAACCTCAGGCCAGTGAACCATTGGAGCGAGAACCACGGCAATGGTGTGATCTCCAAAGGTATGAGTATCACCCTCTGTTACTGTTACACATTCGTGCTCATCGGGATGAAATCCGAACTGGTGCATTAAAAGATATCCCTTTTCCGTAGAGATTATTTTTACATCGGGATATTTTTTAAGGATCTGCTCTATGCTGGCCGCATGATCAGGCTCCAAATGGTTTATAACTATCCAGTCGAGGGGACGTCCGTTAAGTACATGCTCCAGGTTTTCCTCAAACTGCCTGTAGGCTGACCAGTCTACCGTATCAAAGAGAACCGTCTCTTTATCAAGGAGCACGTAGGAATTGTAGCTTACACCGTATGGTATAGGATGTATGTTTTCAAACAGATGCGTCCTGTGGTCATTTGCCCCGATCCAGTAAAGATCGTCTGTTATTTCTCTTACGTTATACATTTCTCATCCTCCTGTCTCTCAATCTCATATAAACTGATCCTTTTCCTCGCCGCACTCAGGGCATACCCAGTCCACAGGCAGATCCCTGAAGAGAGTTCCCGGCATTATATCGGCGTCTTCATCGCCTATTTCCGCTATATACTCATATCCGCAGCCTCCGCATACGTAAGGTCTGTCCAGAGGAGTCGGCTTAGGTATCTGCGGCCTCTTCATCTTAACCATAGGAGGCGCCGGTTTCTTTTCCTCTGTTCCCAGAGCTTCCGTCAGAAGAGGAAGGACCTCGTTAATATCTCCCACTATTCCATAATCGCAGTTTTTAAATATAGGCGCGTTTTTGTTCTTGTTTATGGCAACTATTGTGGACGCTTCCTTTATCCCCTTAAGATGCTGTATGGCGCCTGAGATGCCGCAGGCTATATAAAGATTTCCCGCGAACTTTCTTCCGGACATGCCTACATATCTTTCGAGAGGTACGTATTTAAGAGTCTCAGCTACAGGTCTTGAGGAACCTACAGCCGCTCCTGCGGCCTTTGCCAGGTTTTCTATAAGCTTCATGTTCTCCTCAGGGCCTATTCCCTTTCCAGCGGAAACTACTCTCTCAGCGTCAAGTATAGGGGTATTGATATCTATGCCCACTGAGAAATCATGTCCGTCCTTTTTAAGGGCTTCCACCAGATTGCCGACCTTCTCCTTCATATCTCCTTCGGTGAATATCATCTGCTTTCTGAGTCCTGTAACCGGCGCTGATTTTTTCAGCTTCTGTCCCGGCTTTGCGCCCTCCCTGGAGGCGCGGCTCAGCTTTCCGAGAATACCGGCTGCTATAACGACTCTCTGTATCTCGCTGGTTCCCTCGTATATGGTGGTTATTCTGGCGTCACGATACATACGCTCAACATCCATTCCCTTGAGGTAGCCTGTCCCTCCGAATATCTGCAGGGCATTGTTGGTAACATCCACCGCCGTCTCTGAAGCGTACATCTTTGCCATGGCTGATTCAACTGAATAAGGCTGATGGTTTTCCTTCAGTTCCGCGGCCGAATACACGAGAAAACGGGCGCATCTTATTTTTGTCGCCATTTCCGCCAGCTTAAAGGAGATTCCCTGCTGAGCGCCGATAGGCTCACCAAACTGAATTCTCTCCTTAGCGTATTTGAGAGCCTGCTCATAAGCTCCCTGAGCTATTCCCAGCGCCTGAGCGGCTATTCCTATACGGCCTCCGTCCAGTGTGGACATGGCTATTTTAAATCCCTGACCTTCCCTGCCGAGAAGATTTTCCTTAGGAACCTTTACATCGTTGAAAATAAGCTCTGCCGTAGCAGACGACCTTATACCCATTTTGTCGTAGTGATCGCCGAACTCAAAGCCATCCCAGCCCTTTTCCACAATAAAGGCGGATATTCCTCTGGTGCCTATATCGGGAGTGGTTACGGCAAAGACTACATATATGTCAGCCTTAGGCGCGTTGGTAATAAATATTTTTCCTCCGTTAAGAAGATAATAATCTCCCTTGTCTACCGCTGTGGTTTCCGTTCCTCCAGCGTCTGACCCCGCGTTTGTCTCCGTCAGCCCGAAGGCTCCCAGCTTCTCTCCGCGAGCCAGAGGCGTCAGATATTTTTTCTTCTGCTTTTCAGTTCCAAAGGCGAATATAGGATATGCTCCCAGAGATACATGGGCAGAGAGAATAACTCCCGTACCGCCGTCAACTCTGGCCAGCTCCTCTACCGCTATGGCGTAGCTGATAATATCCATCGCCCCTCCGCCGTACTCCTTTGGATAAGGGATGCCCATGAGACCCATCCTGCCGAGCTTTTTTACGGCCTCCTCGGGAAATTCGTTTCCCTGATCAAGGGAAAATGCCAAAGGCTTTACTTCCTTTTCCGCGAACATCCGTATTTTATTGCGCAGAGCCTCATGTTCTGCCCCTGTCTGAAACAACATATCTCCCTTTTCCATTTTGACCTCCTTTTCCATAACCTATGAAAATAATTGCATTATGCTGAATTTTCATAATATTGTTTTTTATATAATATCTTTTTGGATAAAGTTTGTCAAGTATATAAGGACTAATTTAAAACTCTCTGCTTTAAATGTCAATAAAATAAAAGGACAGAGCG
>DVMP01000106.1 GCA_018714925.1 Candidatus Allocopromorpha excrementigallinarum | reverse complement strand
TTATACCTCTCTTTTTTTCAGTATACCATACAGGATCTGTTTTTTTAATGCCAAAGTCTGTAATGGTATATATCTTTGTATTTTCTGAACATGGCAAAGGTTAGTCCTAAGGTTACAAGCTCGGCAAAGGCCAGGGTAAGCCATACTCCTGTCATGCCGAAGAGCCGGCTTAAAAGCAGCAGTCCCGCTATTACCATTATAAGAGCCCTTGACAGTGATATAAGCGCGGAAACCGGACCGTTGCCGTAGGCTGTAAAAAAGCCTGACGCAAAGATATTAAAGCCGCACAGGAGCAGAGCCAGCGCCAGGAATTTCGTTCCTGTTACAGCCATGTCGTACAGCTCGCTTCCGGGGCGTTCATATGCCATTACTATGTATTTTCCGAAGAAAAGACATGCTGCTCCGCTGGCAATAGATACGGCCACTATAAACCTCTTTGAATATTTTATAAATACGTTTACCTTGCCGTACTCTCCGGCTCCGAAAAAATAGCTTATGAGAGGCGCCACTCCCATTATGTATCCCAGATGTACGGATATAAGCAGATAATGTATATTGAGGACAACGCTTACGGCCGCCACACCTACTTCTCCCGCCAGCCTTATGACGGTCATGTTAAAGAAGAAGGTTGTTATTCCAGAAGAGGCTTCGGTGGCCATTTCGGAGGATCCGTTAAGAAAACAGTGACCTATATATCTCCAGTCGTTTTTAAACCTGCTGAAATTGAGCCTGGTCTTCATAAATATAAAATAAGCTCCCCCGGCCAGCATTACGGCTATCAGTCCCCCAACATTGGCATAGGCCGCGCCCTTTATACCCATATGAAGAGTACCCATGAATATTATATCCAGGACAAGATGAACCACTCCTCCTGACACGTAAAGTATCAGCGTAAAGGCAGGTCTTCCATCCACTCTTATGAAATACTCCAGCAGAGTGCCCAGAAAGGCCGCGGGAAAGCCCCATACGAATACTTCAAGAAAATCGTGGCAGTAATGGCGCAGCTCCTCCGTCGCACCCAGAAAATCCACAAGAGGCTCCATAAAAACAAGACAGAAGGCCGTAAAAAGGCATCCGCATATTACAGATACAAAGCATATGAGGCTGTATTTCTCGTCTGCCTCCTTCTGCTTCCCCTCTCCCATCTTTATGGCTACTATGGCGCTGGAGCCCGCTGCCAGCATTATGGCAAAGCCCCACATGATACCCTGTATGGGATATGCTATTGAAAATCCCGCCAGGGCCTCCTCTCCCACCAGATTGGCTATAAAAACGGAATCCATGGTGTAATACAGGCCTATTATGAGCATCATCAGCACTGAAGGCCATACGAACTTTGTAAAATTTTTAGGCGTCACGCCGTTTTTTATTATGTCATCCATATTTATCAACTCCCCGGATTATGATAAAGTATATGGTAACTGTACAGTCAATAGGTTTTAAGGAAAAACATCCTGAGAGGAAAGTGAAATGAACGCAAAAAAAAGGCCCGAAGGCTACTTTACAACAGGGGAATTCGCTAAGCTCTGCAAAGTGAAAAAGCAGACTCTCTTTCACTATGACCATATAGGGATTCTCAAGCCTGAAATTATAGGAGACAACGGCTACAGATATTACTCCATATTTCAGTTTGATACCTATAACACCATATCAATGCTCAAGGAGCTGGATATGCCTCTTTCATACATCAGAAATTATCTTTCGGGCAGGTCTCCTTCCTCGTTTCTGAAGCTCCTTGAGGAGCATGACAGACTGGTGGATGATAAGATAGCAGAGCTTCAGTGGCTTAAAACCTTTATAAACGGAAAACGAAGGATTACAGAGGAAGGCATACGCGCGCGCCACGGAAGCATACGCCTTGAACACAGACCGCGTGAATACTACATATTTACCAAGTACAGCGGCTCCTCCGAGGAAACAGACGAATACACCGCCTTTGCCGGACACATATCCCACTGTCACCAGAATCAGATATACAGTCCCTATGTTACAGGAGGACTTATCTACGCGGAAAATGGCTATGATGACAAAGACTACCGATACTCTCATCTTTATACAAAGCTGGATCCCGAGGACGCGGATTACGGAGAGGCCGGGATAACGATAATACCCCCTCGTACCTATGCGGTAATTTACAGCACAGAGGGATTTTCTCCCATACTCTCCATGTTCACACAGCTTAAGGATTTTGCCCGGGAAAGCGGGTATACTCCGGGGAGCTATTTCTTTGAGGATGTCCTTCTGGACAGCGTGTCACGCCCAAGCCTTGAAAGCTACACCGTAAAGCTGGGACTGCCTGTCACAAAGGCAGGAGAATAGGCCTCCGGCGTTCCTGAGGGAACAGGCTCTCAGGCTACAGCTTCATGCTTCCACCTGCCGCTTCTGTATCGTATACAGAAGCAAAGGGACCTTACCACCCAGTCGACTACCATGGCGATCCACACTCCCAGCACACCGATTCCCATAAATTCTCCGAGAAATACTCCGAAGAATATTCTGAATATCCACATGGAGGCAACTCCCACCACCATGGTAAACATCACATCTCCCGCGGCTCTCAGCACGTTCGGCAGTGTAAAGGACAGAGGCCATATGAACACAGCGGGAGCGCAGTTTGCAAATATAAGAGCAGCCGCTATTTCCCCTGTTTCTCTTGACAGACCGTATATATTAAGTATAAAGGGTATGGCGATTATCATCAGCACATTGGTCACTGTCATAACGCCGTACACCCATTTTGTCAGCTTCCTGGCGTAAAACCTCACCTGACGGTAATCACCTGCGCCGACACAGATGCTTATTACAGATACCACTCCGTATCCCATGGCCATTCCGGGCAGCACAGCTATGAGGGAAGCTGTATTGGCAACGGCGTTAGCAGTTATGGAAGCTGTGCCGAATCCTGATATCATACTGAGAAGTATCAGCTTTCCCAGCTGAAACATGCTGTTTTCTATGCCGTTGGGAACTCCTATTTTCAGGATTTTTCTTATCAGCGACCAGTCAGGCCTGAGAACAAATTTCCTGCTCATATGTACTCTGCGGTCCTGGTTTTTAAGGAGAAAAAGCATCATGGCAGCCGCCGCGGCTCTTGAAACAAGAGTCGGGAAGGCCACTCCTTCTATGCCCATATGAAAGCCGTAAAGCAGCACAGCGTTTCCCGATATGTTTATTACATTCATAAGTATGGAAGCCTGCATGGAAATATTAGAATTCCCCACACTCCTGAAAAGAGCGGAGCCCGCGTTATATATGGCCATAAAGGGGATTGACGCCAGAACTATAGTATAATACGTATTGCAGTAGGTAAGAACGTCATTTTCAATATCGCCGAATATAAGGGATATCAGCAGGTTTCTGAAAACATACATAAAAACTATTATTACCAAAGACAGAAGAACCGCGAACAGCACCAGCTGATCCGCCGCTCTGTTGGCCTTTTCCTCCTTGCCCTGACCCAGGAACTGCCCTACCAACACAGCCCCTCCTGTGGAGAGGGCAATGAGTATGGTGATCACAAGCACCATCAGCGAGTCTACAAGGGAAACGGCTGAAACGGCAGCCTCACCTACACCGGCAACCATAACTGAGTCTGTAAGTCCCACAGCGTATACCAGAAGCTGCTCCACAAAGAGAGGCCAGAGAAGCTTAAGAAGATATCTGTTGGTAAACATCGCCTTCTCCGGAGCCTGTTCTTTTAAAATGGCGTCTTTTTTCATCAGTATCAATCATCTCCCATAATAATCATATTTCTACATAAAAGTTTATGGAAATTTCTTAAAACTTCCTCAAAAAATCATTGAGCTGCCGCAAAAGCGCGACAGCTCATATTCCTTTTTGTCTTTGTCTCTATGAGAAAAATTCCTTTATTGAATCCAGGAAGCTGCTCTTCTTCTGATAGCATTCCGTTCCCACGGTCTTTCCCATATTCTCTATGGCCCTTTTCTGTTTTGAACTGAGCCTTGTAGGTATCTCAAGAACCACCTTTACATAAAGATCTCCTTTTTTGCTGCTCCTTACGCTCTTTATACCCTTGCCCTTAAGTCTGAACACGGTTCCGGACTGCGTTCCTGCGGGAATCTTATAGGATACCTTTCCGTCAAGGGTAGGAACCACTATTTCGTCTCCAAGGGCCGCCTGGTTAAAGGTTATAGGTATTTCGAGCCAAAGATCCTGTCCTTTCCTCTCGAAGATCTTATGAGGTCTGACGTTTATAACTATATAAAGGTCACCGTCATGGCCTCCGTTTATTCCCGGCTCTCCCTGTCCCTTAATAGGGATAACCGAGTCATTGTCAACCCCGGCGGGTATATTGATGGATATGGTAACATTGTCCCTTACCTTCCCCGTGCCGCCGCAGTCTCTGCACGGAGTCTCGTTTATCTCCCCCGTGCCGTTGCAGTCCGGACATGGAGAAACGCTCTGGAAGGTACCCAGAGGCGTTCTCTGCGACGTTCTCACTTCTCCCGTGCCGCCGCATTTAGGACACTGTTTTTTAGATGTACCGGGAGCCGCTCCCGTGCCGCCGCAGGTCTTGCATTTTACATATTTGTTTATGCGTATCTGCTTTTTGGCTCCAAAGGCGGCCTCCTCAAAATCTATTGTAATGGATTTCTGAAGATCGCTTCCCTTTCTCGGTCCGTTTCTGCGGCTGTGGCTGCTTCCGCCGCCGCCAAAGCCTCCAAACCCGCTGAAAGCGCCGCCAAACATATCAAAGATATCCTCAAATCCGCCGAAGCCTCCGAAGCCGCCGGCTCCGCCGCCGCCAAAGCCGGAGTTTGGATCCACTCCGGCATGGCCGAACCTGTCGTATTTTTCCTTTTTCTCAGGATCCGACAGCACAGCGTAGGCTTCGTTGACTTCCTTGAATTTTTCCTCTGCCGTCTTATCCCCCGGATTTTTGTCCGGATGATATTTCATGGCCAGCTTTCTGAACGCCTTTTTTATCTCATCATCACTGGCTCCCTTTTTCAGCCCGAGGATCTCGTAGTAATCTCTCTTATCTGCCATTATTCTTTCCTCTTAACGATACAAGCCTTATTATTTTTTATCCTTGTCGTCATCTACTACTTCATAGTCGGCGTCAACTACATTATCATCCTTAGGCTGATCTTCGCCGCCTGCTCCGCCGGCAGCTCCTCCCGCCATATTCGGATCGGCTCCGGCTCCCTGAGCCTGCTGCTGATACATTTTGGCGGAAATAGCGTGGAATTTTTCAGTAAGCTTTTCCACCTTTGCTTTGATATCTTCAATGTTGTTGGCTTCCAGGGCCTTTGAAAGCTCATCCTTGGCCCCGTTAATATCGTTTTTCTCTTCCTCCGAAAGAGCGTCTCCAAGCTCCTTCACATTCTTCTCTGTTTCATATATAAGGGTCTCTGCCTGGTTCTTTACCTCAACCTCTTCTTTTCTCCTCTTGTCCTCTTCCGCATACTGCTCCGCTTCCTTTACCTTTGCCTGAATTTCATCGTCGGAGAGCTTCGTTGATGAGGTTATTGTTATGCTCTGCTCCTTGCCTGTTCCCATATCCTTCGCGCTTACGTTTACAATACCGTTGGCGTCAATATCAAAGGTAACCTCAATCTGAGGAACTCCACGCGGTGCAGGAGGTATTCCCGTAAGCTGGAACCTGCCCAGGGTAGTATTGTCCGCGGCCATATCTCTTTCACCCTGCATAACGTGTATGTCTACGGCAGTCTGATTGTCCGCCGCTGTTGAGAATATCTGGCTTTTCTTGGTAGGTATGGTGGTATTTCTCTCTATAAGCTTTGTAGCCACTCCTCCCAGAGTCTCTATCGACAGTGAAAGAGGCGTTACGTCCAGAAGAAGCACATCGTTTACCTCTCCCGTAAGAACTCCTGCCTGTATGGCCGCTCCTATGGCAACGCACTCGTCAGGATTTATTCCCTTGAAAGGATCCTTGCCTGTTATTTTCTTTACGGCTTCCTGTACAGCCGGTATTCTTGTTGATCCTCCAACCAGTATTACCTTGGAAATATCGCTGTTGCTCACGCCCGCATCTGCCATGGCCTTCTTCATAGGCTCTATTGTCTTATTTACCAGGTCCGCCGTAAGCTGATCGAATTTGGCTCTTGTTATATCCATGTTGAGATGGAGCGGGCCGTTTTCGTTTACAGTTATAAACGGCAGGTTAACGTTTGTGGTCTGAGCGCTGGAAAGCTCTTTTTTGGCTTTCTCGGCAGCCTCCTTCAGTCTCTGAAGGGCCATTCTGTCCTTTCTCAGATCAACGCCGTTTTCCTTGGCGAAGCTGTCTGCCATAAAGTTAAGCAGAGCCTCGTCAAAATCATCGCCGCCCAGCTTGTTGTTTCCGTTTGTAGCCAGAACCTCAAACACTCCGTCTCCCAGCTCCAGAATGGATACATCGAAGGTTCCGCCGCCCAGGTCGTATACCAGGATTTTATGCTGAGCCTCATCTTTGTCAAGACCGTAAGCAAGAGATGCCGCCGTCGGCTCGTTTATTATTCTCTTTACCTCAAGTCCCGCGATCTTTCCCGCATCCTTTGTGGCCTGCTTCTGGCTGTCTGTAAAGTAGGCCGGTACAGTTATTACCGCCTCAGATACCGTTTGGCCGAGATAGCTTTCGGCGTCAGCCTTGAGCTTTCCCAGTATCATCGCCGATATATCCTGAGGTGTGTATTTTTTATTGTCTATTTCCACAGTATAATCAGTACCCATATGTCGCTTTATGGAGGAGATGGTTCTCTCCGGATTGGTTATGGCCTGTCTCTTGGCAGTCTCACCTACAAGCCTTTCGCCGTTTTTGGCAAATCCCACTACAGACGGCGTCGTTCTGTTTCCTTCAGCGTTGGCGATAACTACAGGCTCGCCTCCCTCCAGCACAGCTACACACGAGTTTGTTGTTCCCAAATCAATTCCTATTACTTTTCCCATTTTATTTTCCTCCTCTATATTATGTTTCGAAAGCTTATCCTGCGACCTTCACCATAGACGGCCTTATAAGCTTGCCGTTTAAGGTGTAGCCCTTCTGCATAACACCAGAAACCTTCCCGCTTTCGTATTCTTCAGTTTCCTCGGTCATCACCGCGTTATGGAAGTTGGGATCGAAATCCTCACCAAGAGCGGCGATTTCAGCCAGACCCGCCTTTTCAAGGACATTGCCCAGCTGCTTAAATATCATTTCCATACCCTCCTTGAAGCTGTCACCGCTTTCTTCCTGTCCGAGAGCTCTCTCGAAATTATCGAGAACCTCCAGCATTTCAGTGATAATCTTCTCGTTGGCGTATGAATAAATGTCAGCTTTTTCCTTCTCCGTCCTTTTTTTGTAGTTCTGGAAATCCGCCATAAGCCTCAGATATCTGGCGTCGGCGTCCTCCTCGGATTCTCTGCTTTCACTTTCCCTGCTTTCGGACGGGGTTTCTTCCTTCTCATGGGATTCGGCTTTTTGGCTTTCTTCAGAGACCTTTTCTTCTTCACAGTCCTTCTTTTCTTCTTTTTTTTCCTTCTCTCCGGCAGCCTCAGCCTCTTCCTTCTTAATATCTTCCTTAATATCTTCCCTTTCTATATCAGGTTTCGTCATCCTCGTCTCCTTCCGTAATCATAAAAGCTTTACTTATATTATCGGTAAGATACTCCACCACTGATGTGACTTCTCCGTATCTCATCCTGGTCGGTCCTATTACGCCGATTTTGCCTACCATTTTGCCATCCACATGATATG
>DVMP01000010.1 GCA_018714925.1 Candidatus Allocopromorpha excrementigallinarum | reverse complement strand
AAATTCCCGGCTGCGCATACTCTTTTACTGAACTGAAAGGGGACATACCTATGAAAAAAATCGGACTCATATTCATATTTATTTTTCTCACAGGACTCTTTGCCGGCCTGTTCTTCAGCACCAGCCTTTCCGCGGAGGGCAACGACTCTCTGTCAGGGCTGATGACTCTCGCCTTTTCAGAAAAAAGTCCCGGCTTTGCCCGCGTCTTTACAGCCTCTCTTATATCCAACTTCACCCTGGTCATACTCATGCTCCCCGCTGTTTTCTCCAGGCTCTTCTCTCCCCTGCCTGCCGCTCTCCTCTGGTATAAAAGCTTTGCCATAGGCTTCTGCAGCGGTCTGCTTTACATAAATTCACCGGAAGACGCGTTTATTATATCTCTGGTAAGGTTTCTCCCGCAAAATGTGTTTTTCATCCCCGCCTTTATATTTATCGCCGCTTTATTTTTTCATATCTCCCATTCGGGAGGCCTTAAGGCTGTTTATCCTGCCGGCAAAAAAAGCAGGCGCGGAGGCTCTCCTCCTCTCCTGCTGTATGCTGCCGCCGGCGCGGCTCTCATTGTCATAGGCTCTGTCGCCGAAGGAATTTTCAGCCTCATCAGCCTTTAATCCTTCACCTTATGGAAAGCTGCTTCCCGGCCATCATAAGCCCCGCTATGGTCTTGGCGTCCTCCAGCTTTCCTTCCGCCGCCATATTCCACACCTCATCAAAGGGATACTCCGCCACGTCTACCGCCTCGTCTTCATCCAGCGACTGTTCTCCTGCCTTAAGGTCTGTAGCCGCGTATATATGTATCACTTCCTCGGAATAAGCCACGCTGGGATTTATACTGCCTAAATAAATAAGGCTTTCGGCCTCGCAGCCTGTCTCCTCTTTAAGCTCCCTGGCGGCGGCGGCAAGAGGATCCTCCCCCTTGTCTATTTTCCCCGCCGGAATCTCCAAAACAGGCCTTCCGCAGGCATATCTGAACTGGCGGACCATTAGCACCTTTCCCTCTTCAGTTAAGGGCACCATGGCCACGGCTCCGTTATGCTCTATTATCTCTCTGTAAGCCTCTCCCTTTACTGCGGTGACCCTGTCTCTTCTTACGTTAAGTATGGCTCCTTCATATATTCTTTCGCTGTCCAGCTTCTTTTCCTCAAAGATCATTTTTCTTTTCCTTTCTCTGAGGCAGCCCTTTCCTCCGTCATCTCCACGGATCTGTCAAAGGCCGCCTGAAAGCCCTCCTTTACCTTATCCATAAAATGGTTTTCAAAGAGCTTTTCCACCGCTTCTATGGTGGTCCCCTTAGGAGAGCACACGTTTATTCTCAGCTGCTCCAGGCTTTCACCGCTTTCAAGAACCATTTTCGCGGCTCCCAGCACCGACTGGGCGGCGAAGACTCTCGCCTTGCTCTCTTCCATCCCGTGCTCCACCGCAGCGGACACCAGAGCCTCTATGTACATATAGGTATAAGCGGGACTGCTGCCGCTGACTCCGATAACGCAGTCTATGAGGCTTTCTTCAACCTCCTCCGCTCTTCCTATGGAGTCAAATATCCTCCTGGCCGCAGCAAAGCTGCCGTCGTCCACATTGGCGTTTCTGCACATTGCTACCATGGCCTCCCCTACCTTTGCGGGCGTATTAGGCATTATTCTTATTATCACCGAATCCTTTCCAATTATATCTTCTATAAATCCGATGCTGACTCCAGCCGCCATGGAGACCGTAATCATGTCCCTTCTCATAAATGGCTTTATTTCCTTCAGCACGCCCTCTATAACCTGGGGCTTTACGCCTATTATGATCATATCGCTTTTTTGGCACAGCTCCCGGGAGCTGCCGCAGATTTCAAGACCGCTGATTTCTCCGCCTGTTTTCTCGCAGAGGGAGCGGTTCATATCAAAAGCAAGAAGCCTGTCCTCCGAGGAGGCCGGTGATGAAGCGTAGCCTGACAGTATGGCTCCTCCCATATTACCTATTCCTATAAATCCTATATTCATGACTTTTACCTCCCGCTATTTTCCTATGGTTCCCAGAAAGAGAGTTCCCTTTGCTCTGCCCTCCAGGCTGTCGATTATTATATTCTCCTTTGATCCGTTCAGGAGGATCATAGGTATTCCGAATTTGTTTATCCTGGCTGCGGCTTCTATTTTTGTGGCTATTCCTCCTGTTCCGAAGGAGCTCTTTTCGCCTATGTCTATGGCCGCCGTAAGCTCCTCGGCGTTTTCAACCAGCTCTATGAGCCTGGCGTCTCCGCAGCTTTTGGGATCCCTGTCAAAGACCCCGTCTATATCGCTTAGGACTATCATAAGGTCAGCGTTCCAAAGGGTCGCCGTAAGGGCCCCCAGAGTATCGTTGTCTCCTATTTTTATTTCGTCTACGCTGACGCTGTCGTTTTCGTTTATTACAGGCACGACGTTTTCGTCTATGAGAGTAAACATGGCGTTTCTTATATTAAGTGTCCTGTGAGGATCGTCAAAATCATCTCTTGTAAGGAGCATCTGGGCCACGTGTATTCCGTAGTCTCCGAAATATTCCTTATAGGCCATCATAAGCTCCACCTGACCTATGGCGCAGAGAGCCTGTTTGTAGTTAATATCCCCTCTTCTGCTCCACTTGTTTATGGCTCCCACTCCGCATATGCCCGCGCCCGATGACACAAGCATCACCTGCTTTCCCATGTTTATCAGACCGCATACCTGCTCCACTATGCTGTGCATAACAGCCTTGTTCACAGTGCCCTTTTCATTGGAAAGCACGTTGCTTCCTATTTTTATCACTATCTTTCTGCTTTTTTCTATGGTTTCCCTTAACTGTTCCATTTTTATGCCTCCTGCCGACTTAAAAATTATACATCAAGGTCAAAAAAAGGTAAAGAGGGCATCCTCTCTAAGACTGCCCTCTAACACGCTGTTTTTTCATATGCTTTTCCCGCAGGATCTCATCTCGGTTCTACTATAAGCTTTATGGCCGTTCTCTCCTCTCCTTCTATCTCTATGTCGGTAAATGCCGGAACCGACACGAGATCTATCCCTCCCGGGGCTACAAACCCTCTTGCTATGGCGATGGCCTTTACGGCCTGATTCAACGCTCCCGCTCCTATTGCCTGTATTTCCGCTCCGCCTTTTTCTCTCAGTACTCCGGCCAGTGCGCCTGCTACGGAATTTGGATTTGACTTGGCTGATACTTTTAAAACTTCCATTTTACTTTCCTCCATAAATAGCTTCTTTTTTATTTTGCTGCTTACCGGGTTTCCCCTTTCAGGATAATTATATATTCTCTTTTTCAGCTTTTGCATTTCATTCGCTCGACAAATTCTTTCATAAGCTTTCACAAAAAAGTTTTTTTCATATTTTTTCGACTTTCTCTTGATTTTTACCGCGGATTACAATATAATCTAATCGTGGTTATCCCCCTGATAACCTCATT
>DVMP01000105.1 GCA_018714925.1 Candidatus Allocopromorpha excrementigallinarum | reverse complement strand
AAAAGCGGAAATAACGGAATCCATGATTCCTATTTCCACATGCTTTGCTGATATTCACACTGCTGTCTTTATCACACACCGAATAAGGCTTCTACGTTCGGAGCATCTATAACACTTTGCAAACACAGCTTATACGCGATAAAGCAAAAAAGCTGTAAAACCCGTCCAGCTCAGGCTTTACAGCTCTCCGCACACTATTTCAGCTCAGCGCGTTTTCTAAGCCTGCTTCTCACATCCTCGCTGATCAGGATGTAGGCTACCGATACCAGCGGTATAAAAAATATCATGCCGATGAGACCGAACAGCTTCCCGCCTATCAGGACGGCAGCCAGCGTCCACAGGGGCGACAGTCCTACGGAACCTCCCACAACCCGCGGATATATGAACTGCGTCTCGATAAACTGTATCGCCAGATATACGATAAGACAGGTCAATGCCTTTTCCGGACTTATCATCAGAGCCAGGAGTACGCTGAGTCCGCATACTCTTTTCACCGCCGACATGGCAAAATCGCCGAATTGCCCCGCGACAGAAGCAAGCGCCGAGTAAACAGCCAGCATCGCGTAATCCACCTCCAGAATGCCGAGGCCTTCCATAAGGCAGCCCAGCAGCTCCCCGCAGACCACCGCCGCCAAAATACCGGCGAAAGCTCCTTCAACGGTCTTGTTAGGGCTTATGACCGGCGCGATCTTATGTCTGCCGAAAGCCCTCCCGGCCAGATACGCTGCGATATCCGTGATGAAACACAGTGTTACGG
The DNA here is from genome assembly GCA_018714925.1 of Candidatus Allocopromorpha excrementigallinarum. Classification (GTDB taxonomy): domain Bacteria; phylum Bacillota; class Clostridia; order Peptostreptococcales; family Anaerovoracaceae; genus Lentihominibacter; species Lentihominibacter excrementigallinarum. The sequence continues at coordinate 6,316 of DVMP01000105.1, read as the reverse complement.
CAGCCCCCAGAAGGTACAGGCCGCCTGTCATTTCCCGAAGCTCCGGAGCAGAGCGTATCATCATAACCACTAAGGACGCGATATAAAAGGCTATCACAGGATGGCCTATCCGGCAGCCTCTTCCCAGCAGCATCAAAAACGCGAAGGTGATGACCGAAAGAGCAAATACAACTTTCAAAACGCTATTATAAGCCGAAATTTCAAAAAAAAACAATACTCAGAGCAGCCGTAAAGGATACTATGAACAAAATTTCATTTTCTATGACGCCGGCGGCTCTGTATATTTCATAAACGGCACAGGTACAGAGCATGGCTGTGGCACAGAGCATCACCTGCGGAATATATGAAAAATACAGCACCAGATATACCGCCGCTGTAATGACTGCTCCTGTGATCGTTCTCTTCATCATAGTATCTCCTCCCCGCCGTACAGCCTGTCTTCAAGGACCTTTCTTACTCGCTTCCCCACATCGACGGTTCTCATGGTTTTCACTTCATCCGGGGAAATGATATCAACGATATCAAGGTGCACCTCTGTTCCGCGAAATGGAATATTTTCGCGTATCCTTTCCGTCCCGCTGACGGCCATGACCGCTATAGGAACGTCAGCCTTCCCGGCGATGCGAAAGACGCCGTTGTGAAAGGGCAGCAATTCGCCTTTCACACTGCGTGTCCCCTCAGGATATACGCCAATGGAGACCTCCTGACGCTTAAGCAGCCCGGCGGCCTTGTCGAATACGGCCAGTGATTTTCTCGGATCCTCCCTGCCAACGGATAAAAAGCAGCATCTTCGTATGAACCTCCCAAAAAAGGGAATCCTGAAATTTTCTTCCTTGGATATAAAGGCCAGATCCCAGCTTTTCAGAGACTGCCACTGGATTATCGGGTCAAAATTCGAACGGTGATTGCCCACAAACAGCACCTTCTGACCTGCCGGGAGCTTCTCTCTTCCCGCCACCTTCACTTTTATCCTCAGCAGCTTCAGGACAGCCGACGTCGCGCTGTATAGAAGACCGCGGTAAAAGCGGCTGTTATTCTCATATTCCTTTGACGTATTCACCGGCAGAGCGCAGACAAATAAAAACAGAAGGTACAGCGCCAGCAGAAAGCCCGCGAAGATAAAAGCATATATCAATATCATCCCGCACCTCGACGTTTATCCGGTTTAATGTTGAATTTAGGCTCTGTCCCCTTCACGAGCCTCTTGAAATTTTCCTTATGTCTGACAGCCACAAACAATACCGAGGCTTCACAGAAAATAAGCGAAGGCAGCGACGCCCCCATAAGCGCCAGCAGCGGCGGGCAGCACAGCAGGGACACCACCGTAGCCAGGGACATATATCTGGCGGTCAGCAGAATAATGACCATCAGCAGCGTTGCCATCAGACCTGCTCTCCAGTCCATGACCCACACGCCGGAGAGGCATACGAGAAACCCCTTGCCTCCTCTGAAACGGTACCAGAGTGGAAATGCGTGACCCAGCAGAGCGAAAAAGGCCGTAAAAGACGCGCCAAGCTCATAGCAGCTCCACCGGGCATCCATTACTTCGGCCCAGAAGGCCACGACAGCAGCGGATTTTAAAATATCCAGCAGCAGCACACACCAGGCCCATTTGTTGCCAAAGGTCCTCCTTAAATTGGTAAATCCCGGATTCCCGCTGCCGCATTCCCGTATATCCTTTTTGTATATGCCCTTTGAAAAGGTTATAGCAGGATTCCATCCCGCCACCAGATACGCTGTAACGGCAGCAGCCGCAAAAATCAATATCTTCATCTCTTCCTCATTCCAGCACCACTATGTAATCGTATATTTCCTGCATCCCGTTGACAACATATATCTCCATTCCCGGGTAACGCTGCCGGAGGTATTCCTCCAGCTTTTTCGCCTCTTTTTCTCCCGCTCCGCTGCCCCGTATCAGGATGCAGATATCATACTGTCCGGTATTCAGGGCGTTTACTGTAGAGTATGCGGTCTCCAGCCGGTCTGATCCCGCGGCGATGATCCGCTTCCCCGCAACACCTATATAGTCTCCTTTTTTAACCTCTTCGGTGTCCCGAACACACCTGGACACCTCTGCGGTAGCGACACCTTCCATCGCCTCTGTCATATCCCTCTCCATCTGTTCCACGTCGCCGGAATCGAAGGATATCATCGACAGGGCCGCATAGCCGTCTCCAATGGTACGGCTCTCTATTACGCGCACCTCAGAGGCGCCGTACATTCCGGCGGCCTGCTGTGCAGCGGGCACCGCATTCCCGTTGTTAGGCAGCACAAAGATGACGTCGGCATCCACTCTTCCGAAGGCCTCCAGAAATTCCTCGGCAGAAGGATTGCCTCCCTCTACAATAATATAGGCTCCCCCATCAATAAAAAGGCGCTGTATCCCTTCTCCGGAAGCGACAGCCACAATGCCGTAAGGGCTGCGTCCGCCCTCTGTCCCTTCAGGAGAGTCAAGGGAACCCGGTATCGAGTCCCTGTGCTGCAGCGACATGTTCTCGATCTTTACCTTCAAAAATTCGCCGTAACGCTGGCAAAAAGCAAGGGCCTTATCAGGGGACATCGTATGTATATGTATTTTCACTATGCTTCCCGTCTTAAAGGCTACCACACTTTCCCCGATGCTTTTAAGGAGCTCTGTCAGGGGTTCGACGCTGAAGGTCTCAGGGTCTGTCTTGCACCGCTGCAGTCGCAGGAGCAGCTCGGTACAGTACCCGTATTCGAGGATGCTGTCCTCAGTAAACAGAGTTACGTCTATATCCTGCTGCTGTGCCTCCATCGAGCCGAAGGCCCTTATATCCCCTTCATCGTCGAAGGCCTGTATCATTCCTTCCAGTATATAGACAAATCCGGCGCCTCCGGAGTCCACTACACCTGCCTTTTTCAAAACAGGCAGCATGTCAGGAGTGCTTTCCAGCGCTCGCTTCGCTTCTCTGAGGCAGTCTTTCATCATGGTTTTTACATCAGGACTTGCCTTGGCGGAAATATATTCCGCCGCACGGCGCGCCACCGTCAGCATTGTCCCCTCCGCAGGCTCCATCACCGCGTTATACCCACGTCTTACACCTTCACGCAGGGCCGAGGCAAATGCCTGATTATCGGCTTCATCCAATCCTTCAAGGCCATCGGCTATGCCCTCGAATATCTGCGAAAGTATCACTCCGGAATTTCCTCTGGCGCTTAGCAGCATACCGTCGGATACTCTCCTGGCCGTATCGGAAACAGACTCGCTGCCGCAGCCTGCCGCATCGGCGCCGCCAACCATTGTAAGGAGCATATTGTCTCCCGTATCTCCGTCCGGTATGGGAAACACATTCAGATTATTGATGGCCTGCGTATGGAGGCGCAGGTTCGCCGCTCCGGCCTGCACCATCCTCGCGTATCGGATGCCGTCGATAGCAGTCGATTTACTCATCCTTTAGCTTCCTTTCTCCCGTTTTCTTCTCGCCCGCTGAAATTCATCCGCGGAAATCCACCGTCCTGCCGTAGGCCCACACTCCAATGGTATCCGGCCCTGTGGATGCCCCGACAATAGGACCTATGTATCCTACGGAAACATCTCCGCAATCTATTTCTTCCTCTACAAGGCGGACAACTTCATCCACCTCCTCCTTTCTGCAGTCGGCATGAGCGACATATACAGTCTGGTTTTTCGTATCTGTCATGCTCTCTCGAAGCCGGAGCACGATTTCTCTCAAAGCGTTTCGCCGGCCTTTTACCTTTCCACATGCCACCTGTGCTCCTCCGGCATCTACTGTGATAATAGGCTTTACTCCCATAAGATTTCCCATAAACGCAGAGGAGGCCGATACGCGTCCCGCTCTCTTCAGATATTCCAGAGTATGAGCGGTGGCGAATTCCCGCACATTGTTCCGGATCCCTGTGATATGTGAATTGATGCTGTCAGCATCAGTTCCCTCCGCCGCCAGCTTCGCGGCATCCATGGCCAGCATTCCTTCTCCTATAGACGCGTTGAGAGAGTCAATACAGTAAATCATTGCTTCCGGATATTTCCTCAGCAGCCTCTGCGCGGCTACATGTCCCGTGCTCACCGAACCTGGCTGCCGGGAAGAGCATGCTATATAGACGATATCAAAGCCCTCTTTCAGATATCTCTCAAACACGCTGAAGAACTCCTCCATCGCGACCTGCGCCGTCGTAATGCGCCGTCCTTTACGAATAGCCTCATACAGCTCGTGGGCCTCTTCGGCGCTCCATGTAAGAAGCGCCGGGGCTTCTTTTCCTTCCTCCACTGTAGACATCCTTACATAATCTATGTCGTATCTTTTCAGCTGTTCTCCATTAAGATCCGCACATGAGTCGGTAATGATCTTTACTTTTCTCATAAACAAACATCCTTCCTCAGGAAAACTCATCGGTTATCTTTTAAATCATATTACCGCGGGATTCTAAACTGAAACGAAACATAAAGTTGACCATTGCTGCGAAGACAGCTACAATATGCTTATACTCGTGACCTGCGTTTAGCTTCAGTTTATTTATCATCGCTACGATGACGAAAACGTCAGGAGGTCAGCCAAATGTTTCATATTCTAGTTGTCGATGACGACAAGCACACCAGGATGCTGCTTCGCGCGATCCTGGAAAACGCCAATTACACTGTGAGCACCGCCCATAACGGAAAATCCGCCCTGGAAGCGCTGGACCGGGAGCATATAGATCTGGTGGTGCTGGATATAATGATGCCGGAAATGGATGGATATGAATTCACCAGAGTCATCCGTGACAGCGATACCTCGCTGCCTATCCTCATGGTAACGGCAAAGCATATGCCGGAGGATGAAAAGCGAGGGTTTCTCGTGGGAACAGACGATTATATTACAAAGCCCATTGACGAGGAAACAATGCTCCTCAGGATAAAGGCTCTTCTCCGGCGGGCGCAGATAGTCAGCCAGCAGAAAATCGTAATCGGCGACGTCACGCTGGACTACAGGTCATTCACCGTCAGCCGTAAAGACGAAGTTCAGGAGCTTCCCCAGAAGGAGTTCATGCTGCTTACAAGCTCCTGTCCTATCCCGGCCGGATCTTTACCCGTATCCAGCTAATGGACGAAATCTGGGGAGCTGACAGCGAAACAGGCTGGGAGACGGTGACAGTACACGTAGGGCGTCTCAGAAAGCGATTTGAAGGATGGGATGAATTCGAAATAGTGGCCGTCCGCGGCCTGGTATATAAGGCGGTAAAAAAGATATGAAGAAAATAGAACGCAAGGAACAGCTGGCGCTGACTATATTTATCTCGATGTTTGTTTTCGCCATTACCGCGGTGGCCGCGGTGCTTTCTCTGATACTCGTCTACTTCATGCTGCGATTTGAGCTTCTGGAATCAGTAGACGGACGTCTCCGGCTCAGCGATCTCTTTCTGGCTGTACCTGTAAGCTGCACCATAATCGGGGTTCTGCTGACAATGCTGACCGGCAAAGTCTCGCTGAAGCCTCTCAATCGGCTGATCCTTCAGCTCAACCGGCTGGGCAAAGGAGACTTTAAAGCAAGGCTGAAATTCGGAAAACCCATTTCAAAGCTCTCAGGATTTCGCGGAATCGAAAACAGCTTCAACGCGGCGGCGGAAGAGCTGGAGCACACGGAGATGCTCAGAAACGATTTTATCAACAATTTTTCTCATGAGTTCAAGACTCCCATCGTCTCCATTGCCGGCTTCGCGAAGCTGCTGCGCCTGGGTAACCTCACGGAGGAGCAGAAGCAGGAGGCGCTTACTGTAATCGAGGAAGAATCTCTCCGTCTTTCTTATATGGCCTCCAGCGTACTGGATCTGACAAAGGTTGAAAACAGAACCATACTGACGGATGTCTCACGGTTTAATCTGTCCGAGCAGCTTCGTTCCTCCGTTCTTCTCTTTATCGATAATTGGACTCAAAAAAATCTCACCATGGAGCTGGAATTCGACGAACACATGATAACGGCTAACGAGGAGCTGTTGAAACAGCTCTGGCTCAATCTTCTCGATAACGCCATCAAGTTCTCCAGGGAAAGAGGGACTGTGTCCATCACGATACAAGAAGGTGAAAGCGAGATCACTGTCGCCATATCTGATTACGGAGAGGAGATTCCTCCTGAAAGTCTGAGCCGTATATTCAACAAGTTTTATCAGAGTGACGAATCCCATTCCTCCAAAGGCAGCGGCATCGGCCTCACCATCGCCAAAAAAGTCGTTGACCTGCACAACGGGACCATATTGGCAGAGAGCGGCAGAGGAAAGACCACATTTACAGTAACCCTTCCTAAATAGTGTGCGGCTTTACCATGTCCGCTCTGATTTTTCTAACCGGCTGCTCCTTGCT
>DVMP01000104.1 GCA_018714925.1 Candidatus Allocopromorpha excrementigallinarum | reverse complement strand
CCATATATTTTACTCCTTTAAAATCAAATACCACGCTGGATGCGGACAGTATAGCGGAAATTATAGAAAAGGAGTATCAAAGGGCGGGAATAAATCCCGGAGATGTTGAGACCGGCGCCGTTATTGTTACGGGAGATACTGCCCGCAAGGAAAACGCCCAGGCCGTAATAAGCAGAATAAGCGGTCTTGCGGGAGACTTTGTAGCGGCCACAGTGGGACCGGAGTTTGAAAGCGTTCTGGCGGGAAGAGGCAGCGGGGCGCAGAAATATTCTGCTGAGCATACTGAAATCATAACAAACTGTGATATCGGAGGAGGAACCAGCAACAGCGCTACATTCTATGACGGCAGAGTTACGGAAGCATCCTGTATGGATATTGGTGGAAGACTGATCAGATTCAAAGAAAACACTCTGATAATTGAATATATATATCCGAAAACGGCGGAGCTGGCAGGAGGGCTTGGAATTGAAGCCTCAGAAGGCAGGAAAATCACTCCGGAAGAAATAAACAGAATAACTGATGAGATGGCTCACCTGCTCCTCAGAGAAATATCAAAGGACACTGTTGACAAAACCATAAGCTTTTCGGGAGGAGTAGGAAGGCTCATATATGAAGAGTCTCTGCCTGATGATTTTATCTACAACGATATAGGCGTGTGTCTGGCGAGATCTATAAAAAAGGAGCTGAAAAATTTTAACTTCAGCAAAGTCATAAAGCCTGAAGAGACGACAGGAGCAACGGTCATAGGAACAAGCAATTATTCCATGGAGGTCAGCGGCTCAACAATACACATAAGCAGCAGAGAGGCTCTTCCTATGAAAAACGTTCCCATAGCCACCGTGAAAAGAGCTGAAGAGCTGTCAAAGGAAGAGCTTATAAAGGAGATTCATGAAAACATCGCGTGGAGACAAAACGGAGACGAGAAGGAGAATATAGCCGTAGCTCTTACCTTTGAAAGGAGAATAGGCTTTGCCAAGGTAAAGGAAATTTCCGAAGCTGTGGTTGATTCCATTGGCCGGGCGGCGGAGGACACAAGCGCTCCTCTGATTGTGATTCTGAAATCCGATTACGGAAAAGTAATGGGACAGACTATCAAAAATCTTCTGCCGCCGGAGAAAGATGTTCTGTGTATCGACAATGTAGATACAGGCCATGGAGATTATATGGATATAGGCGCGCCTCTCAGATCGGGAGAAGCGGTTCCTATTGTTATTAAAACGCTGGCATTCAGCTACTGAGAATACTTCGGGGCAGGCTCCGGAGAAATATAAAACTGTAAAAGGAGGTTGAAGAATGTTATTGAAAACAAGGCTTTTCGGCCAGGTGTATTCTTTCGATTCGGTGAAAGACGTGCTCAATAAAGGAAGTTCAAAGAAATCGGGAGACGAACTGGTTGGAATAGCGGCAGGAAACGAGCAGGAGAGGATTGCCGCGCAGATAGTGATCAGCAATATGCAGGTGTCTGATTTCCGCAACAACCCGATTATTCCCTATGAGGAGGACTTCGTTACCAGGATTATCCAGGATGATCTCAACGAGAACGTATACGAAGAAATCAAAAATTGGACAATTGAGGAGCTTAGGGAATTTCTTCTGAGCGACAAGAGCACAGAGCGGGATATTAAGAGAATATCCAGAGGGCTGACAGCGGAAACGATTTCAGCTGTCTGCAAGATAATGGGCAATCTTGATCTGGCCTATGCGGCAAGGAGAATCAGAAATGAAACCACCTGCAACACCACAATGGGAAAGGAAGGTATACTGGCCAGCCGCCTGCAGCCAAATCACCCAAGCGATGATCCTGACGGAATAAGAATGTGTATTCTGGAAGGGCTCAGCTATGGAGTGGGAGATGCTCTCATAGGTATAAACCCGGCTACAGGCTCTGTGGAAAACACCCTTAGAGTACTGGAAATGCTCAATGATGTAAAGGAAAGATACGGAGTTCCTACTCAGATCAGTTATCTGATACACGCCAATACCATGCTTGAGGCTATCAGACAGGGAGGAAAGACAGATCTTATATTCGCCAGTATAGCAGGAAGCGAAAAGGCCAACAGAGGATTCGGCATAACCATTGAACTTCTTGAGGAGGCTCAGCAGGTTCTTAAAAAGCACGGAACGGCAACGGGCCCTAATGTTCTGTACTTTGAAACGGGACAGGGACCGGAGACAGTCAATAACCAGCATTTCGGCGCGGATATGGCTACATTGGAAGCCAGAACCTATGGTTTTGCAAAGCATTTCAATCCTTTTATCGTAAACGATGTTACGGGATTTGTGGGACCGGAGGTTCAGTACGATGCCAAACAATGTATAAGATCTCAGCTTGAAGATCACTTCATGGGCAAGCTGACAGGTCTTCCTATAGGCACTGATATGGCGTTTTCCAGTCACGTTAAGGCAGACTACGATGATAATGATGTAGCGCTTATGGTGTCGACTATGGCTGGAACAAATTACTGGATGGGAGTAAGCGGAGGAAGCGACGCTGTTGACTATAATATGGAATCCTCATTCCAGGATCTGGCTGCCCTCAGAAGGCTCTGCGGATTCAGAGTGGTAAAGGAATTTGAGGAATGGTGCCAGAAAATAGGAATCTTTGATGAAAATGGGCGTCTGACCGATATAGCGGGAGACCCTTCAATCTTTATGTAGGGAGGTGGAAAAATGAGCGGAATAAACATAGATGAAAACAAAATCGTAGAAGCTGTGATGAAAGCTCTTCAGGGGCAGATATCGGAGGCGGATTCCTCCGCCCTGGCCGGAGCCTTAAAGGCGGGAGACAATCCAGACGACGGCGAGCTCCCTGATATTACGGCCATACCTGAAAACGATATATGTCTGGTGGATTCGCCAAAGAACAGAGAAGCGATACTGAGGCTTAAAAGGACAACCCCTGCAAGGACGGCAACAGGAAGAATCGGGGACAGGGAGAAGGCCCTGATTGTTTTCAGAAAAAAAGCCGCACACGCCGGAGCCTCAGATGCGGTGTGGGATGAAGCGGATCTGAGCTTTGCCGAAGCAAACAATATACCTGTTATAGAAAGCGCCGCGGGAAATAAGGAGCAGTACCTTATGAGACCGGATCTTGGGGTAAAGGTAAGAGAAGAGGATATGGAGGTGGTAAAAAACCGCCTTAAGAAAAATCCCGATGTGCAGATAATTCTCGGAGAAGGGCAGAGCAATCTTGCCATTCAAAAGGGGCTTCCGGAGCTGTATCCGGCATTGATACAGGGACTGGAGGCCAATGGAATAGACTACGGAACGCCTGTTTTTGTTAAATACACCAGAGTGGGAGTCGGAGACTATATAAGCGACGCGGTTGGAGCAAAGATTTCCTGCGTAATTCTGGGAGAACGGCCGGGGCTCCTCAGCTGGAACAGCCTCAGTGTTTATCTCACATACGGAGCAAAGCCGGGAATACTGGAAAACAGCAGAACAGTAATATCCAACATCAATGACGACGGAGTGCCTTACAGTGAAGCGGGAGCTTACGCGGCTGATCTCATTAAAAAAATTCTGGCCGAGAAGAAAAGCGGCTCTGAACTGGTAGTTTAATTAGCGGAAGGAGGTGAGGAAAATGAAGGGCGATAAGATATATCCGGAAATCCTCAGCGCCTTTTTAATCCCTCAGATGACAGAGGAGATGAAAGCAGAGCTTGGGATCAACGAAAACCATACGAGCGCGGGAATAGTTACAGCCGACATAGACGATCTGATATTCATAGGAATGGATGAAGCCACAAAAAAGGCTAATGTAAAGGCCTCATATTCAAAATCCTTTTATGCCGGAGGGGCCAACTCATCATCGAAGCTTCAGGGCGAAGGGCTGGGAATAATTACAGGCGAAAGTATTTCAGAGGTTAAGGCAGGACTTGACGCCATTCTTGACTTCAGTGAGAGCCGGGTTCTCTATGCTGTAAGCTGCAACGATGAGGACAGTATTTCATATCTGGTATATACGATAGCCAGTATAGGAAGCTATTTCGCTGATGATCTGAAAATAGAGAAGGGAAGCTCCATAGCATATCTGGCTTCGCCTCCGGTGGAGTCAATATACGCTTCAGACGAAGCTTTAAAGGCTTCCGGAGCTGAACTGGCAGCCCTGTATGCCCCGCCTACGGTGACGAATACAGGAGGAGCTATCCTTACGGGAAGCCAGTCTCAGTGCGAGGCCGCGTGCAGAGCCTTTGCGGAAGCGGTACAGGAAGTGGCGGATAATCCTGTCTACAGATAAGGAGTAAAAATGGAAATTAGCAATGATATTCTGAAAAAAGTTATAAGAGAAGTGCTGGAAGAATACGGCAAGCAGGAGACTGTGGAAGAAATACCCAAGACAGTCAGCCCGGGAGGAGTTTTCAGCATAGATGCGCCAAGAGTAAAATGCCCGCCCTTTGATGTGGGAGTAAAGGCTGACGTAAAGCTGAGAGACCTTGTTACCTTAGAGGAAAGCCCGAATCTCGGCTGCGGTATTCTGGAAATCAGCAACAGCACATACCCGTGGGAGCTGACAGGCTATGAAGAGTTTTACTACGTTGTTTCAGGACAGCTTGATGTTATAACCGAAACAAAAACCATAAGCGGTACTGAGGGACAGATAATCTTTATTCCAAAGGGCGCATCCATTAAGTTTTCGTCGCCGTCAAAATGCAGGGCCGTATACTTTACCTTTCCCGCGGACTGGGCAAACAGCTGAGCTGAGAAAGGGGGTGAAGTAAATGCCAATGGCACTGGGTTTAATAGAATCCATAGGTCTGACAGCGGCAGTTGAGGCGGCCGACGCGGCAGTAAAGGCGGCGTCTATAGAGCTTATAGGTATGGAAAGCACCAAAGGAAGCGGCAGAATAGTAGTCAAGTTTCAGGGCGATGTAGGAGCCGTAAAAGCAGCCGCGGAAGCGGGCGCCAAAGCCGCCGCCGCAGTAGGGGAGGTATGCTCTTGCAGAGTTATTCCACGGCCTGCCGAAGGAATCAGAAAGCTTTTCTTAAAAAATGAGTCTCTCAGCTATGAGCAGAAGGAGACAAATGGCAACCGGGAGGAGACGCAGATTACCTGCAATCTCTGTATGGATCCCAAATGCGGGAGAAAAAGGGGAGAACCCCATGTAAATTGTATTCATTATAGTGATGAAAAAATAAATGATCAAAAGGATATGAAAGGAGAACATCATGAATAATTCACTGGGAATGATTGAAACAAGAGGACTGGTAGGAGCTATTGAGGCTGCGGACGCCATGGTAAAGGCGGCCAACGTAGAGCTGTCCGGATATGAAAAAATAGGCTCCGGACTTGTTACAGTATCCGTAAGAGGAGACGTGGGAGCTGTTAAGGCCGCGGTAGAGGCCGGAACAGTAGCCGCGGAGGCAGTTGGCGAGGTTGTTTCAACTCACGTGATCCCAAGACCTCATGAGAGCATAGAAGAACTTCTTAAGAAGTAAAGGATGCTGAGACATGAAGGGAATAGACGCTGTAGTAAATGAAGTCGTCAGAAGACTCACATTACTGACAGGCAGCAGAAAGGTGCTGGTAGCGTCTGAAGGCGGAAAACTCATGGAGGAGGTCAGGAGCCGGATGAGAAAATCATATCCCGAGGACTGTGTGTTTACAGGCTGCTTTAATGGCGAGGCGGATAATGGTAAAGCCGGCGACCCGGTTTTCCACAGTCTGACGGATATGCCTGAGGCCGGCGAAAGGATGAGAGAGCTTGTGGCCTTTCATGACAGCTTTCTTATTTCCGGCCTCAGCATTTCTCAGATAGCGGCTCTGGCTGTTCTGCGGGTGGAGACCCGGATTCAGGCGCTTATATACGAAATTATGCGTCAGGGCAAGGAGGCCTTTATATTTTCAGAGGATCTTCGGCTGACCGCCGCCGGGAAAAAATTCAGAGAGGATGTGGCAAGAAGAGTTCTGCCACTTGAAAAATGGGGAATAGTATTTCCTCAGCTGGAGGATATTCCATATTCTCTGGCGGATAAGCAGGTGATTTCCCTTGAGGATATAAAGAAGGCTGAAAGCAAAGTGATTGCGGCGGGAGAGCATACGGTAGTGACCACCGGAGCCGGAAAGTATATGGAGGATCACGGAATTCTCCTTATAAGAAAAGGATAATCCCCGGAAAAACGATTATATACCGAGGAGGACAGCAAATGGTTAAAGTATACACCAAGACAGGTGATAAGGGCCAGACCACACTTTACGGGGGGAAAAAGGTTTCCAAGGCAGATATGCAGGTGGAGGCCTACGGAGCCGTAGATGAGGCCAACGCGGCTGTCGGCCTGGCTGTAAATTACAGTGAAAATCAAGCTATAGCGGATCTGCTGCGGCTATGCCAGAGTAAGCTTATTATCATGAGCAGCGAGCTGGCATCGGATTCCCGCGGCAGACAAAGACTGAAAGAAAAAATCAATATGGAGGATGTGGCGCTCCTGGAAAAGGCCATAGATGTTTTTTCAGAAGCTGTCGAACAGAGCAGCGAGTTCACAATCCAGGGCCTTACAAAGGCATCCGCCTATATGCATGTGGCGCGTACAGCCGTAAGACGAGCGGAGCGCGCTGTTGTGAGACTTAAAACGAGAACGCCTTTTAATGAAGAAATTCTCATGTATCTGAACCGTTTATCGGACCTGTTGTTTGTAATCAGCAGATATGAAGATACAGTTGAAAACAAAACTTGAAAGGAATCGAGAAATGACAGTAAATGAAAGTGTAGTAAGCAGAATAGTCGAGCTGGTTTCGCAGGAACTGGGAAAGCAGGAGGCTGCGATTCCGGCCGGAGGAAACAGGGGAGGGCTCTTTGATGATGTGGATCAGGCGGTGGAGGCTGCCTGGCAGGCTCAGAAAATATGGCAGAGAACCTCACTGGAAGAGAGAAAGAAAGTTACGGATAAGATAATCGAACACCTGGGCAAATATATAGAGGAACTGTCAAGATCAGAGCTGGAGGAGACAGGGTATGGAGTATATGAAGATAAGATAACCAAGCATAAAAATGCCCTGTATCAGACGCCGTCAGTTGAGGATATCGTTCCGAGAATGCAGACCGATGACAATGGTGTGGCCCTTTTTGAGTATGCGCCTTACGGTGTTATCGGAGCCTTAACTCCATCTACAAATCCTCCTGAAACGGTAATAAATAACTCCATAATTATGCTGGCAGCAGGAAATACCGTTGTCTTTTCAACGCATCCGGGGGCGCACAGAACCTCCAACAGAGCTGTGGAGCTGGTAAATGAGGCTATTGAGATGGCAGGCGGCCCGAAAAATATAATAGTTTCCATTAAGAATCCTTCCATGGAAAAGACAAATCAGCTTCTGAACCATCCAAAGGTAACCATGCTCTGCGCCACGGGAGGCCCGGGAGTAGTGAAGGCCATATTATCGACAGGAAAGAAGGGCATAGGCGCGGGAGCGGGAAATCCTCCGGCACTGGTAGATGCTACTGCGGACATTCCAAAGGCAGCCGGAGATATTATAAGGGGCTGCAGCTATGATTATAACATTCCGTGTATAGCGGAAAAATCAGTAGTAGCCGAGGATTCCATCTGTGACAGACTTATAGAGGAGATGCAGAAAAACAAGGCCTATCTTCTTAAGGACAAGAAGATTATAGATGAGATGACCAGGGTTCTCATGCCCGCCGAGGACAGCCCTAACAAGAAGTTCATAGGAAAGAGCCCGGCTCATATTATGAAGCAATTCGGCGTGGAGCTGAGCGACGACATAAAGGCGGTAATATTTGAGGCTCCGCGGGATCACATGCTTGTTATGAACGAGCAGATGATGCCTGTACTTCCTGTGGTACGAGTACCTGACGCGGATGCCGCCATTGAAGTGGCCTGCGATATAGAGCATGGGAGAAGGCATACCGCCATCTGTCACTCAAATAATATCAAAACCATTACGGAATATGCCAGAAGGGTGCAGTGCACCATATTCGTAAACAACGGACCGTGCTTTGCCGGAGTAGGGGTCGAAGGTGTAGGCAACGCGGCTCTGACCATCGCTGGACCTACAGGTGAAGGTGTTACCACTCCTGTAACCTTTACACGAAAGAGAAAATGCGTTCTGGCAGGAGACCTTAATATCAGATAGTAGAGGAAGCGGAGAAATGAAGGAAGAAGCAATAAGGAATATAGTTTCGCAGGTTATGGAAGACCTTCAGATGACAGACAAGGATATGAGCTTTCCGGTTGAAACTTCGGCGCGTCACGTCCACCTGACAGAAGAGGCAGTGGAAAAGCTCTTTGGCAAAGGGAAAAGGCTCGTTGAAAAACGCCTCCTTTCCCTGCCGGGATTTCTTTCTGAGCAGAGGGTTTCCATTGTAACTAAAAAGGGAAGCTTTCATAATGTAGCGGTTCTGGGACCGGAAAGGAGCGCGGTCCAGGTGGAAATATCAAGGGCTGACGCCAGGGTTTTGGGGCTTAATCCGCCGGTTAATCTTTCAGGAGATTTTTCAGATGCGGAGGACGTGATAATCGTAGGAGATAAAGGAAGTATATGCGCCAGAGGAAGTG
>DVMP01000001.1 GCA_018714925.1 Candidatus Allocopromorpha excrementigallinarum | reverse complement strand
CCGATTGCTTTCGATAATCGCTGAAACGAAGGTATGATAACCTTATTCTTTGACGGAAGCTCTGTCTCAACCTCCGGTCCATATGCCGTTAAAGTAAATTGAAAATAAAAGTTATATTTTTCAAGCTCTTCCAGCCTATTTAACATTGGAGTGGGATTTTTCGTCCAAAAGACTATTCCGTCAACAACCTCCGGCGATAAATCTATTTTACTTATTTGGTGGATATTCACTGGATTTCTTACCAGAACATATTTCTCCTTTAACCTGTTAAAAAACCATTCCGAATAATACGCCGGTATGTCCGTTCTTCGGCTCGCGCTTATAATCATCGGTTTACCGCCTTTACATCAGATTACACTGTCAGGTTTTTTTGTGGGAAAGCAGTACTACCGTCTCAACACTTCCAGTATTGGGGAACATGTCTACCGGCGTTGCCTCTATAAACTCATATCCCAGCGTTTTGAGGAGCTTTACATCCCTTGCCATGGTTGCCGGATCACAGGAAACGTAAACTATTTTTTTCACGCCTGCGGCGGCCACAGCCTCTAAAAGATTCGGCATGCAACCTGCCCTGGGAGGGTCCAGAACCGCAACATCGGCATTTTTTATCATGCTGGCGAGCTGAGGATCTATTTCCTCCTCTTCCCAATGGGAGGAAAGACAGCGGGGCAGAATATCCTCCGCCCTTCCCTCTATATATCTTGCGTTTACTATACCGTTTATTACGGCGTTTCTGTTGGCGTCAAGAACCGCGCTCTTCACCGTCTCTATACCTATTACATAGCCTGCCCGGGAAGCGCAGAAAAGGCCGATGGCGCCGACGCCGCAGTAAATATCCAGCAGTATCTCTTTTCCCGTAAGTCCGCAGTATTCCCTTACCCTTTCATAAAGTCTTTCCGTCTGCACGGGATTAACCTGGTAAAAGCTTTCGGGAGAAATCTCAAATTCCATTCCCCCCAGACAATCCTTTATGGTTGGCTTTCCCGCCAGCACAAAGGATTTTTTACCCAGTCCCTCGTCGGCGGTATCCTCCTGCACATTCACCACAATGCTCTCAAGATAGCTTCCCGCTTCATATACCGCTTCATCCACGGCTCTTATAAGCTCCTCCGCGTGAGGAATTTCCCCTCCCTTTATTACTATCACGGCCATAACCTCTTCTGTTCCAAAGGCCGACTTTACTATAAGGCGGCGTATCAGTCCTTTTTTTCTCACAGGATCCCACGCGGGTACATGAAATTCATCCATAAACCTTCTGAGCGCTCCCGCCGCGGCCATAGCCGCCTCTGTCTGAAGAAGGCAGTCTCCGCAGTCGATAACCCGGCGGCTTTTTCGCCTGTAAAAGCCCACCGCCGGAGCCGGCCCGCCGCGACGATCCCCGTCTGAGAAGCCTTCATCAGCGGAGGCCACGTGAAACTGGGCCTTATTCCTGTACCTGAATCGCCCCCTTCCCCGGTTGTCCTCCTCCTTCATTCCTATAATGGCCTTTACCGCGGGATCCTCTATTTCTCCTATCCGTATGAGCTTATCTCTGACCTGCTTTTCCTTTATGCTCAGCTGGGCTTCATATCCCAGAGCTCCAAATCCGCAGCCTCCGCAGCCCTCTTCAAAGTGCCTGCATGAAAAAGCCCCGTTTCTCAGGGGCGAGGCTTTTTTTATTTCAATGCAGCGGGCCATGGCATAGCGTTTCTTTACCTTCACAATCTGCACCTCTGCCATATCTCCCGTCACCGCTCCCGGAACGAAAACCGCCATGCCTTCCCATCTTCCGATACCCTCTCCTTCAGAGCCCATATCCTCTATGAGCACCTCCAGTATCTGTCCTTTTTCCATTTTTCTCAGTTTCTCTCCTAAAACCATTTCTTAATCTTAAAAATTATAAATTCCACAGATATTACTATTATGGAAATAATCGCTATAATGAAATATCCGTATTTGGAATCAAGCTCCGGCATATTCTTAAAGTTCATTCCATACCAGCCGGTTATAAGAGTAAGAGGCATAAACACCGTAGTCACTATAGTAAGAATCTGCATGACCTTGTTCTGCCTCAGGCTTATTTTCGACTGATATATGTCCCTGATCTGCAGGGCGTACTCGGCAATATCAGCGGCATCGTTGAAAAGCCTTCCCGCCTTGTCGCTGAAGGAGGCGAAAAGCTGCCGGCTTCTGTCCTCTTCCATCTGGGTGAAGGCCTCCTCCAAAACATCTGCCACCTCCTGAAGCAGCTTATAATACTCCGTAAGGCTTCTCATTTTCTTTCTCGTCTCCGATACAAATCCATCAAAATCCTTAGGAACTTCAAGGGCGTCGTCCGTCATGTTGTCTTCAAGAATGTCCAGCCTTTTTTCATATTCCGCCAGGTACATAAAATCATTTCCCACCATATACTCGAGAAATTCAAAGAATACCTGCCCTGTAGTCTCATTCTCAAGAGGGCTCATCTCGTTAAGCTCAGCCAGTATGAAAGCCGCCTGCCCGCTGTCATCTATAAAGATAAGCTCATCTTTATTTAGATAGAATCCGCATCTGAGCGGGCTCTCCCTTTCCTCTCCCGTTCCCGGGTACATTAAGGTTCCGATTACGCCTTCTCCTATTATACTGGCGCTGCAGTGCTTTATATTTTCCATGTTTGAAACTATAAATCGGCTTCCAGGCAAAGACTCCTGCCTCCGGAAAAATGCTTCAGAACCTGTTACTTCCACCTTCGCGGTCTTACCTTCTCTGTCACCTCTTATCTCGTATACCTTCTCAGCGTCGCCTGCTCTTCTGTATTCCCTTATATGAAACGCTCCTGCATCCCCTATGGGTTTGTCCAGCTCCGCAGCCTTTATTCCCTCCCAGAAATTGCTGCTCATTATCGCTTTGGACAAGCTGTAATAAAAAACTCCTTCTATCAGGGCTGCCGCAAAGCTCACCCCTGAAAGCAGAAGGCTTTCCCCTCCGAACACATTGCAGACCGCCGCAATAAAAACAGAGGCCAACATAAGTATCCCCAATATCTGACACTTGTCCGCCAGCTTTCTTTTTTTCAGTGAGAAAAGGCCTGTTATTCCCGCGCATATCTGAACAACTCCAGATGCGGCTCCTCCCGCTGCGAAAACGCCGTTTTCCAGGTCCGTAAAAATGCGGAAGGCCGTCCATACAAGGATCACGATTCCCGTTATCACAGTAATACCGCATATTAAGCGGAAGGTATCTTCTCTTTTCATTCCGCCGCCGCCTTTAATACACCGTATATCTCCGGAGCTACCCTTTTCAGCCTGACAGGCTTGAGCTTCAGATCCGTAAAGCCGTGACTGCTGGTTCCTTTCGCGTGAAGCTCGCCGGTATGGGCGTTTCTCACCTCATATCCCAGGGAGAGAGACGCGCCCTTGAGCTTTTCTATCCAGCATATGACTGAAATTTCCTCGTCATAAAGTATTGCTGCTTTGTATTCGGCAGATACCGTGAGAACCGGCATATACACTCCCGATTTTTCCATTCTGTCATATGAATACCCTCTGCTTCTGAAAAATTCCGTTCTCGCGGTCTCAAAATATCTTATGTAATTGGAATGATGGACTATACCCATGGCATCCGTTTCATAATACTGCACTCTTATTCTCGTCTCATGTTTTACCATTTCTTATCGCCTCTTTTCCTGTAAAATATATCAAAGTGTTTTGGCTATTTCTTCTATTCTTCTCAATCTGTTGTTAATTCCGGATTTTGACAGAGGCGGGGACATCATCCTCCCCAGCTCCTCTATACCCACCTCCGGGTTGTTCAGTCTGGCCTCCGCGGTCTCCCGCAGCTTTGCCGAGAGAAATTCCAGTCCTCTCTTTCTCTTTATTTTTAAAATGCTCTCCATCTGTCTTTCGGCGGCGTCCAGGCTCTTGTCTATATTGGCGTTGTCAAGATTGTTTATTCTGTATGTCTGTGATTTCAGCTCCTTCATCATCATGACACTGTCAAACCTGAAGAACTGATTGGTCGCTCCCATTATAGCCAGTATATCTTTTATCTGCTCCCCCGCCTTTACGTAGACTCCGAATCCGTTTTTCCTTGAAACCACCTTTGCTGTTATATCCACAAAGCTGTTCATAAGTCTTTTCAATTCCTTGGCCAGGATTTCCGTTGCCGCGAATATCTCAAAATGATAGCTTTTCTCGGGATTGCTTACGGTTCCCGCCGCGAGAAACGCGCCTCTCAGATATGCCTTTCTGCAGCATTTTGTTCTTATAAGTCCGTCATATATTCCGTCGCTTATACAGTTCATTCCCTCTCTTACCATAAGAATTCCCGTCTCTCTGAGAATCTGCTCGCTCAGATTTTCCGGACCTATGGAAAGAAGCACCTCTCTTCTTCTGCCCAGGGAGCTTCCCTCCTCCACCTCAAGATCCGTATCTACTGAAAAATAATTTTTTATGAGAGTTTTGTAATGTCTGGCCACAGCGGGATTTGCCGTTGTCATGATTATCTGGAACCTTCCTCCTCCCACCAGCTTTATGCTTCCCGACAGTCTCATGAATCCCGCGATCTCCGCCAGCATACAGCATTTTTTCTCAGGAACTGTTCTTGCCAGTTCATTTTTTGTCTCAGACGCAAATGACATTTTTCCTTCCTCCCATGGATGCCTTTAAAGATCTCTGTGCTCCAGAGTCGTTCTCTTTCCCTGCTCCTGAAGCCTTCGGTGAAGCTCGTTTGCCACAGCTACCGATCTGTGATGTCCGCCTGTACAGCCGATACATACGCTGAGGCTGTACTTGCCTTCCCTTATATAAAACGGAACAAGCATATCTATCATTTCCATGGCCTTGTCCAAAAAATCCTGTGTAATCTTCTGTCTGAGAACATATCTGCTCACCTTGGCGTTATTTCCCGTAAGGGCGCGAAGAGATTTAACATAATAAGGGTTAGGTATAAATCTCATATCAAATACCATATCCGCCGCCAGGGGAGTCCCTCTCTTATATCCGAAAGAGGTTATGTTTATCATAAAGGTTTTCTGATTTTCTCCGAGAGTGAGGGCGTGCTTTATTTCATCCCACAGCTGGACCGTCTTCATATTGGAGGTGTCAATTATATAGTCAGCCTCCTTCCT
>DVMP01000103.1 GCA_018714925.1 Candidatus Allocopromorpha excrementigallinarum | reverse complement strand
ATTTTTATTTCAGCCTTTCGAGAGCCTGGTCGAAATCAGCTATAATATCGTCTATGGTCTCAAGACCCACCGACACTCTTATGAGGGAAGGCGTTATTCCCGCCGCCAGCTGATCCTCCTCGGAAAGCTGTCTGTGAGTGGTGCTGGCAGGATGGAGGACGCTTGTCCTTATGTCTCCCACATGAACCACGATGCTGGTAAGATCCAGGTTTTCAAGGAATTTCTCTCCTGCTTCCCTTCCTCCCTTCACTCCGAAGGAAAGAACTCCGCTGGCTCCCTTTGGAAGGTATTTTTTGGCAAGCTCGTGGTACCTGTCTCCTTCGAGACCAGGATATACTATCCAGTCCACCATAGGATGATCCTTAAGGTGCTTTGCCAGAGCCAGGGCGTTGGAGCTGTGACGTTCCATTCTCAGATGAAGGGTCTGAAGTCCCTGGTGGGTAAGATACGCGTTCATGGGAGCCATGGTGCAGCCGAAGTCTCTCACCATTACAGCCTTGAGCCTCATACAGAAGGCTCCGTCCCCGAACTTTTCGTAAAACCTGATCCCGTGGTAGCTTTGATCAGGCTCTGTCAGCTCAGGGAATCTGCCGCCGGCTTCCCAGTTGAAGTTGCCTCCCTCCACTACGCAGCCTCCCACGCAGCTTCCGTGGCCGTCCGCGTATTTTGTCGTGGACTGAACCACTATATTGGCTCCGTATTCTATAGGCCTGCAGAGGGCCGGGGATGCCAGAGTGTTGTCCACTATGAGAGGAACTCCCATTTCACCGGCAGCCCGGGCGAACTTCTCTATGTCAAGAACGCTGAGAGCCGGATTTCCCAGGGTCTCTCCAAAGAGAGCCTTGGTGTTTGGCCTGGCGTGCTTTACGATTTCCTCCAGGGGAAGATCCTGATCTATGAGCTCCACATCTATTCCCAGTCTTTTAAGGGAAACCTCAAATAGGTTGTGAGTGCCGCCGTATATGTTGGTGGCTGATATAACGTGATCTCCCGCGCTGCATATATTGAGTATGGTTATAAGAGTTGCCGCCTGACCTGCCGAGGCTGCCATTCCCGCTGTTCCTCCCTCAAGAAGGGCCATCTTCTGTTCAAATTTATCTACTGTGGGACTGCCCAGTCTGGTATACATGTGGTTTGGGCTGTCCAGATCGAAAAGCTCCGCCACATCCTTGGCGTTGTAGTATCTGTATGTGGTATTCTGCACGATAGGAAGCACCTGAGGCTGTCCGCTTTCCGCCTTATAGGCTCCGTGCACGCACCTTGTTTCAAATCCTAAATCCTTTATCATATGTCTTCCTCCTGTTTCAGACGGGACAGTTGTTTCTTCCCTGACTGTATTTTATAATACACTATTTCCCCTGTGTTTTCAAATACTCAAGGCGACCCTCCTCATAAAGGTCTCCTCCCTTTGAGTCGAGAACCACCGTAAGAGGCATATCCTCTACGTAAAGCCTTCTTACGGCCTCGGCTCCCAGATCCTCAAAGGCTATAATCTCGGAGCTTTTTATGTGGTCCGCCATAAGGGCTCCCGCTCCTCCTATGGCCGCCAGGTAAAGGCCTTTGTTTCTTATTACGGCTTTCTTCACCTCCTCGGACCTCTGTCCCTTTCCTATCATGGCAAGCTGTCCCATATCAAGGAGAAGGGGGGCGTAGGCATCCATCCTGTAGCTGGTGGTGGGTCCCGCTGAGCCTATAGGGTGTCCCGGCTTTGCGGGAGTGGGCCCCACGTAGTATATTACGGCGTCTTTCACATCAAAGGGCAGGGCCTGCCCCTTTGATATCATTTCCACTATTCTCTTGTGGGCGGCGTCTCTTGCCGTGTATATCTCTCCCGTTAAAAAAACCTTGTCCCCGGCTTTGTATTTAGCCGTCTTTTCCCTTGTAAAGGGCTCTGTGAGTCTGTGTTCCATAATTCCCCTCCTATAATACAACCTCTTTATGCCTGCTTACGTGACAGTTTATGTTGACGGCCACGGGAAGACCCGCTATGTGGGTAGGGGCTGTCTTTATTTTAACCCCAAGAGCTGTGGTTCTTCCGCCGAAGCCCTGAGGTCCGATTCCCAGATAATTTATTCTTTCAAGGAGCTCCTCCTCCATGTCTCTGTAGTAGGGATCCGCGTTTTCCGCGTCGAGAGGTATTAAAAGGGCCTCTTTTGCCATAAGGGCCGCCCTGTCAAAGGTTCCCCCTATGCCTACTCCTACTACAATAGGGGGACAGGGATTGGCTCCCGCGTTAAGACATGTGTTGACCACAAAATCCTTTACGCCCTCTTCTCCCGCCGAAGGAGGGAGCATCCTTACGGCGCTCATGTTTTCCGAGCCGAAGCCCTTGGGGGCTACGATTATCCTTACCCTGTCTCCTTCCGTTATACGGTAGCTTATACAGGCGGGAGTATTGTCTCCTGTGTTTATTCTTCTTAAGGGGTCCTCCACTATGGACTTTCTCAGATATCCCTCCTTGTATCCTCTGGCGACTCCTCTGTTTACAGCCTCCTCAAGGCTTCCTCCCACAAAGTGTATGTCCTGGCCTATGTGAAGAAAAACACAGGCCATCCCCGTATCCTGACAAAGAGGGAAAACTCCTTCCCCAGCCTTTTCTATATTTTTCCTTATGCTTTTAAGTATGTCCGAGGCAACGGGCCAGGTTTCCTCAGAGAGCCTCTCGGCTATACAGCCCTTTACGTCGCTGCCCAGGAAATAATTGGCCTCAACGCACATTCCGGCCACAGCCTCTTCAACCATCTTTACATCTATTTCTCTCATTTATGAATTCCCCTTCCCGGATTTCTTCACTTTACGCTATACATACGATTTTATATTATTTTCACGGAAAAGACCATAGCTTTAAAAAACTTTATGGCGCCTTCTCATATTCCGGCCTCGTCCTCCATAATATTATACAAATAAACCTGGGAGAAAAATCATGAGAAAACGACACCTGATAAGAATAAGAAGAAGAGGCCTTCCACATCCGGCTCCGGGGAGAATCGTATTTTTACTTCTCCGTAAGGCGGCGGCCGGTATAGCCTCAATCCTTTCACTTCCCGCTCTGAAGCCGGTTGTTCTCACCATTACGGCTGTTTTTCTTCTGCTGGCGGCCGTTCCCTACGGAGTGTCTCTCCTTTCCAAAGGGGATGCGGACAGCGGAGGCATGGAGGAAAGAGCTGATTTTCAGCCTGCGGAGCTTCCCGATACTGTTGATCTCTACAGGACGGAAGCAGAAAGGGTTGAGACGGTTGATTTTGAGGATTACGTAAAGGGCGTTGTCTCGGGGGAGGTTCCCTCTGAATTTCACAGAGAGGCTCTGAAGGCTCAGGCGGTAGCTGCCAGAACCTACTCGGCTGCCAGAATAATAAAGGCCCGGGAGGGCGGAAATCCCCAGGCTCATCCTTCGGCGCCCCTCTGCGACTCTACCCACTGTCAGGTTTACAGGAGTCCTGAGGAGCTTGAAGAGCTTAAGGGAGAAGGGTGGATGGACAAGGGCTGGAAAAAAATATCCTCCGCTGTGGAGGCTACGGAGGGCCAGCTTCTCTACTATAAGGGCCGCCTTGTGGAGCAGGCTCTCTTCCACTCCTCCAGCGGGGGAAAAACCGAAAATTCGGAAGACGTCTTCGCCTCAGCCTATCCCTATCTGGTAAGTGTAGACAGCCCCTATGAGACGCAGGCGACTCACCGAAATGAAAAAAATTCCTTTTCTATGGAGGAATTCTCGGAAAAAATAAAGACTGCCTATCCACAGAAGGACTTCGGATCCGTAACAGCCTCATCCATCTACGTTGAAAGCCGCAGCCAGGGAGGCCGGGTTGATGAAATGAAAATAGGCTCCGCCATTCTTTCGGGACGCCAGGTGAGAGAGGCTCTCGGCCTTCCTTCCGCCAACTTCACCGTAGAGGCCTCGGAAAATACGGT
>DVMP01000102.1 GCA_018714925.1 Candidatus Allocopromorpha excrementigallinarum | reverse complement strand
CTGCTCTCACTTCAGAACGGTCAGGGATTCCTTCAGAATATACAGAGAAATAATGAAATTCATTTGTTCTTTTAAAGACCACGAAACGACCACAGAGGAAGACTATAATTTAGGACGTGGAGATACGATTATATGACCGATAAATACGAAACACTGCTGAACAACACCTTTCTCATAAGCGCCGGTACCCTGGGATCAAAGCTGATAACCTTTTTCATGGTAAGGTTTTATACAGATGTTCTGACTCCTTCAGACTACGGAACAGCGGACATTATAGTTCAGACTGCCAACCTGCTGCTGCCTCTGGTGTCCATGGGCATGGTGGAGGCGGTGTTTCGTTTTGCTTTAAATGATCCTCTGGGAAGGAAAAACGTATTTTCGGCAGGCGCCGCTGTTATATCGGCAGGCGCCTTACTCCTTGCAGGGGTATGCTGCATTCTTTTCTCCCTCTCTGTTTTCAGAGATACTGTCTGGCTTATAGCCCTTTACACCATAGCTTCCTGCTACCATTCTCTGTGTGCTCAGTTTGTGCGGGCTCAGGGGAAAACCGCGCTCTTTGCCGCTCAGGGGCTGCTAAATACTCTTCTTGTAGTAGGTCTTAATATTCTTTTTCTGGCGGTTTTTCAGTGGGGAATAACAGGGTATGTAATGGCGGTGGTTCTGGCTGATCTGCTTTGCAGTCTTTTTCTTCTCTTCAAGGAAAGGCTGTGGCGTTATGTGACCATCCATCCGGAGAAGGAGGCCTTCAGACAGATGTTCAGGTACGGTGTTCCTCTTATACCCACAACTGTGTTCTGGTGGATAACAAGTGTATCAGACAGATATATGATCACAGGGTTTCTCGGATCCGACGCCAACGGCCTTTATGCCGTGGCCTGCAAGATACCTACCATGCTTACCCTTGTGGCGGGGATATTCCTTGAAGCATGGTACTTTTCAGCCATACGGGAAACAGGTGAAAGCAAAAGCACTCAGATACATTTTTATTCCCGGGTGTGGAGCACCTTTATGGGGGTAATGTTTCTGGCGGGAAGCCTTGTGGCGGCCTTCTCAAAGTTGGAGATAAGCCTTCTTGCCGCGGACGAATACTACAGGGCATGGCAGTATATTCCTCTGCTTTCGGCTGCTATGGTATTTTCTTCCTTTGTAACCTTTATGGGAAGCATATACGCGGCTGAGAAGAGGAGCTTCCTTTCCTTTTGGACGGCAATGGCGGGGGCGGTGATAAACGTGGCCCTGAACCTTGCTCTTATTTCTCCTCTGGGAATACAGGGAGCCGCCGCGGCGACCTTAGTCAGCTATATGACTGTTTTTCTGCTGAGGGCTAAAAACACTAGAAGAATTGTTCCCTTCAGGCTTTACAAAAAAAGGCTGGCCGCCGGCTGCCTTGTCTTTCTCGTTCAGATATTATTTCTCCTGTGGGAAGCTCCCGGATGGCAGATAGCTCAGGGAGTATGTCCGGCGGTCCTTCTCATGGTAAACGGAAGACCTCTCATAACGGCAGCCGGTAAAATGAAAGCTTACCTGCCAAAGAAGTAATATACGAAGTATTCGCAAAGCTGCGCGGCAGAATCCATGCTTAAAAAACAGCATCAGGAGTATATGTTAATTATATTACATAATTCTGCGCTCTGCCCACTTGGGCGGGGCGTTTTTACGGGCCGTATTGCGGGAAGGCTGTATTTGTGGTAAAGTGATTCTGATATACAGGTATATATTTTTTTTGATAAAATAGAGGGCAGTGTTGACAGGAGGGTATCTCAATGAAGAAAACCAGGCTTTTCTGGTCTATTGTAAAAAGATGTAACGGTGAGAAAGCGGCCATAGGATTCGTGGTAAGTGTATTTTTGGCGGCCCTTGCCGTAATGATAGCAGAGCCCGGGATAAATACATATGGAGAGGCTCTCTGGTATACCTTCGTGGCTTCTACCACCATAGGGTTTGGCGATGTGGTAGTGACCACGGCTTTGGGAAAGGTTATAACGGTCTATCTTACTCTCTATGAGATGCTTATGGTGGCCATGCTTTCGGGAGTTATAGTGAGCCATTATCTGGAGGTAATCCACAGAAGGGAGAAGTACACTGTCACCGTATTTATGGATAAGCTGGAACATCTTTCGGAGCTTGATCCTGAAGAAATACATGAGATTGAAGAAAGAGTGAGAAAGCTTAAGGCAACCATGTAATAATAAGGATCGAAAAGAGGAAGCTGACAATGAAAATTAAGACAGAGATTTTTCACGGAAATGATTCCGCGTTGTTTTTTAAAGGGAATGGACAGAAAATTCTTGTCGACGGTATCTACGGAGGAACGAGGCGGATGGGTGAGTCCGTAAGAGATCTCGGTATGTCGGACATGCCGGAAGAGTATCTTGCTATGGCGGAGGAAGGAAAAGGAATTTTCAAATCTCCAGATATATTGCTTTTTACTCATACCCACAGGGATCATTACAACGAGGCTCTTGTGTCGCGGTACATGTCCAGGTTTCCGGGCGCGAAGATCTTTGTGCCGGGAAGGGATGAAAGCGGCCTGGAGCCGGAAAAAAAGGGAGAAAGGTGTTGGAGCCTCAAAAGCGGCCTGGCGGAGATAAGCGTTCTTGAGGCGGATCACCTTGACCTGGGAGAGAGCCTTAGAAAATTTCAAAACATCGAAAACAGAAGCTTTATAATAAGCTTTGGAGAGGAAAGGTTTATGGTGGCGGGAGACAGTGTTCTGGATGAAAGCCTTCTTAAGGTTATGAAGGATAACCGTCTCGATAATATAACGTATATTTTCGTTAATGTCATACATCTTCTTATAAGAAAGCATATTGATTTTTTAAAAGAACTTAAGCCCGGAGGGGTGATTTTATATCATCTTCCGGAGCCTGAAGACGACACCATGAATTATCTGAGGCTGGCGGAAAGAGCGGAAACGAGATTTCCGCGGGAGCTGCCTCCCCTGATGAGGGCGGAGCATATGAGCTGGCTGAAGCTATAAGGGGTTTCAGGCTGAGGAGGAAAAAGAAGTCTAATGATAACATTCAGAGGAAAAGAGTATAAATTTGAAGAGATTGAAGAGAAGATCATAAACGATGAGCTGGATGACGTAAAGGAATTTATAATCGAGGCTCTTCGTCTGTGCTTTTTCACAGAAGAAGGAATGACGGTGGTGGATGAAGACGGAATAACCATAATGGTAAACGGCGCCCATAAAAATATAATGGGTGTAAAGGGAAGCGAAATAGTGGGAAAACACGTCAATGATCTTGTTGTAAACGGAGAGATTCAGAAGTCCGCTTCAGCCGTAGTCTTCGAAACAAAGCATCAGGAGACTATTACACAGGACCTTGCCAACGGAAAGACAATTCTCGTTACGGCGACGCCTATTTACGATGAGAAGGGACATATATACAGAATAATAAACAATCTGAGAGATGTACCGATTTTAAACGAGCTTTACGAGGAAAGGATGAAGCAGGCGGCCCTTATAGACACCTACAGAAGCGACATTGAGAGCAGAACCAATGTGGAAAGAGAAGGTCTCATCGCTGAAAGCAGTGAAATGAGAAACGTGGTAACATTTGCCGAGCGTGTGGCTGCCAATGACAGCAGCGTTCTCATACTGGGCGAATCGGGAGTGGGAAAAGGGATGATAGCCAGGCTTATTCACAGCCTCAGCAAGAGACAGAGTAAGCCCATGATGTCCATAAACTGCGGAGCCATTCCTGAAAATCTTCTGGAGTCCGAGCTCTTCGGATATGTGCCGGGAGCCTTTACAGGAGCCAGCCGGGAAGGAAAGGTAGGACTGTTTGAGGTGGCTGACGGAGGGACGATATTTCTTGATGAAATCGGGGAGCTGCCATTGGCTCTTCAGCCGAAGCTTCTCACCTTTCTTGAAACAGGCGAGATTATGAAGGTGGGAAGCACCAAGGCCAAGAAGGTGGACTGCCGTGTGATAGCGGCTACAAACAAGGATCTGAAGAGGATGGTAAAGGAAAAGATCTTCAGGGAGGATCTTTATTACCGTCTCAGTGTTATCCCTGTTGAAATACCTCCTCTCAGAGAGCGCAGAGAGGATATAATCCCTCTCATACTTTTTTTTCTGA
>DVMP01000101.1 GCA_018714925.1 Candidatus Allocopromorpha excrementigallinarum | reverse complement strand
ATCGACGAGCTTAATATGATTGGAAACGAGAGAGGAGACAGAGGTCTTTACATAGCTGAAAGAGATTACTATTTTTCAGCACATAATTCATATCTGGAAATAGCTTATCGAAGCGGTATACCCGCAGGAATATGTTATGTAATAATAGCGCTGTACGCAGCGATATATTCCTTCAGATTTATATTCGGCAAAAAGCTTTTTGATTACAGACTTATGATTATTCCCATGGCTGTAATGGCCTTTGGAGTGCTTTCAAATCTGGAAAGAGCTTTATACCCCGTGGAAAAAGCCCATATATTTCTGTTTTTCATATCACTGGCGCCTATGTTTATGGGAATGAGCAGGAATGGCGAAGAATATATTAACGATTCTTCAGATGAGAAAAGATAAACCTCACTATATCCTCGGTCTCATGGCTGCTGCCCATGTATACGTATTTATTGAGAAAGGAACGGAGCTTTGAATAATCATAGGCTTCACTGTTTATGGCGGACATAAGTGAAGTGGCGTCGCCTGATACGGGACCCGGCATTTCCGCCATATAATCCATGTATATATCCCGGTCAGCCATGTATTCGCGGTAGTCGTAGGCATAGAGGTAGACGGGCTTTCCGAGAACGGCCGCCTCATATATTATACATGAGTAGTCGCTGATAACCATGTCAGCGGCAAAGAGCATCTCAAAGGAAGAGAATATACTGTCCTTTAAAGCTCCGGTGTCTTCGGGCAGATCTATTTCAGTAAGAGGATGAACCTTTACTATCAGGTTGTATTTACTGTAGTCCACAGAGGAGCACAGTGATCTTAAAGCGGCTGAAAGGCCTTTGTCGTCTGCTTTCCTGAAGGTTGGAACGTAGACGATGTTTTTTTTGTCCTTCAGCTGCGGATACGCGGAGAATATACGCTTTCTCACGCTTTCACCGTATTCTTCGCTTTTCAGAAGCTCTACTCTTGGAAGAGGAAGGGTGACGATCTTTGACTCCGGATAATTAAACCCTTCGGCAAGGTGAGCCTTATATCCGTCTCCGGCGGCCAGGATAAAATCATAGTTTTCGTGCATTTTCATGAGCCGGGCCATTCTTGAGGAGCTGCCTTCAGGCTTGTCGAGGATGCTGTAGCCGAACTTTTTCATAGTGCCTACAGAATGCCACATCTGGATAATAAGGAGATTTTTTCTATGGTGAAGAATACTTGCCAGTATACAGTAGGAGTCAAGTATGACAGCCTCCGAAACGGCAAAATAATAGAGCTGGCGGAGCATGTGAAAGAAATATCCTATAGCCTTAAGCGGACTTTTTTCAAGCTTTCTGCAAAGCACGGCAACGGTATAGCCGGGCTCAAGTTCTGATATTTTATCTCTCAGAAGAATAATATCAATGGAAGGATTATCGCTCTGCCTGCTGATAATGGTTATCTTTTTTTTCTGCGGCAGCAGCTTTAAGACAGAATATATCAAGTTAAAAATAAAGATTCCGAGTTTTATAAGTATAGTCATGCAGGCCTCCCCAGTATGAGGAGATTATACCAAGAAACCGTTGTTTTTTCAACATTTTTATGATAGCATAACTATGTATGCGGACAGGAGAAAAAGTATGGGAACCGGAGAAAGTCAATTTACAATAGAAAGAATATACTGGGAGAGGATTTTTCTTAATTTTGAAATATTCGCCGACTGTCCCGGAGATCCCGAATTTTATCTTGAGGGACCCGGGGGACGGAAGACCGGGCTGGAGGCGGTGAAGGGAAAGGATTCCTTTATCATATCCATGAACATGGCCTGCGCCTTTGAGGGCTCCTTTCTGGAAAACGGCCGATGGAGGCTTACGGCAAAGAGCGGCGAAGATAACGCGGAGGTGAAAGTATGCGCTATAACAGCCAATGCCGCCTATAAGCTGGACGAGCTTTCCAGAATATTCAAGTACGCGGAAGATCAGATGGCATATAATGTATCCTTCGGAGTGGTGTCAGAGGATGAGAAAAGCCTGGAATTTTACATGGACAGCTACTTTATGACAGAGAACAGGCGCTGGAAGAGAAGGCGTTACGTAAAGGAGGTCAGAAGGCCGAAAGAAAAGGTAAAGCGCTTTTTTATGTACGGTGCGGTAGTGCTGATACGGATATATTACCATGTGCTGTACGCTTTCATTCCCAAAAAGGGAAACAGGATTATGTTCATGAGCGAGACAAAGGATTTTCTCTGGGGAAATCTTAAATATATAGACGCCCGCATAAAGGAAAGAGGCCTTGACAGCAGGTTTACACTCACATATTCCTACAGAAGCGCCGCCGGAAAGCATCAGGGCCTTCGCGATATACCGGGCTGGATAAAGGTTGTGACGAAGATAGCTGCTCAGGATTATATTTTCATAGACGATTACGCCCCTGTACTGGGATTTTTCAACCTGGGGAAAAAGACGAAGCTTATACAGGTATGGCATGCCGGAGAAGGCTTTAAGTCAGTGGGATACAGCAGATTCGGAAAGGAAGGAAGCCCTTTTCCTGAGGGCTCGTGCCACAGGAAATATACTCACGTAATAACGGCCTCAGAGAGGCTCATAAAGGTTTTTCAGGAGGTGTTTCCTCTTGACAGAGAAGCCTTTTATCCTGTGGGTATGCCTCGCCTCGACGGATTTCTGGACAGGAAAAACATAGAAAGCTTTAAAGAAGGGTTTTTCAGAGATTATGAATATCTTAAGGGCAGGAAGCTCATACTCTTCGCGCCCACCTACCGGGGTTCGGAGCAGAAGGAGGCTTATTACGACTACTCGATGATAGACCTTAAGCGAATATACGACTTCTGCAGAAAGGAGGGCTATGCCTTTCTCGTAAAGATGCATCCCTTTGTGAAAA
>DVMP01000100.1 GCA_018714925.1 Candidatus Allocopromorpha excrementigallinarum | reverse complement strand
CCCGTATATCCAAGAAGACTGTTGCCCGCAAAGAGATATATAACATATGTAACCGCAAGTCCCGCTATAAAGCCTATGGCAGCGCCCTTCGCGTTGGCGCGCTTCCAGTAAGCTCCGAAGATCATCATAGGAATAAACTGAGCCAGCCCCTCGAAGAGGCAGAGAGCTATGGTGTAGAGAGAAGGCAGATTCATGAGGGCGATTATCAAACATACCAGTGTGTATATAAGTATGGTTTTTCTTATGAGTCTGAGACGGTCAGTCTCAGTTCGTTCCTTCCTGCCCTCAAGGAATATTTTCCATATTGTAAGGGAATGGGCGCTGAGAACGCAGGAAATGAGACTCATGCCCGCGGCAACGCTTATCATTACTACGAAGCCAAGGTATACAGGGCCGAAGGCGGCGTCACACAGAGCGAAGAGGGTAAGCTCGCTGTCGAAAAACTCCTCGATCCCGGGAATCAGCCTCGCGCCCATGGCGAAGATCAGCTCAAGAGCTCCCATAGTAAAGATAATGGCCCCTCCCGCTATGGATACCTTTTTCAGATCCATAGGAGTTCTGGCTGTAAAGAGCCTGGTAAAGTAGCTTAGCTGGCAGAGATTTCCGATGGTACAGAGGAGGCATATGGAGGCCCAGTAATTTACGTCATAGGCTCCGCCGTATGTGACCGTAAGGGCGTCAGGGACCATATCGTATATTTTTTCAAACATGGGAGTAAAGCCTCCGTAAAGCTTTACGGCCATTGCCACAAACCCTCCCGCTATAACTATGCTGGAAAGTATTCCCTGTATAAGTTCTGTCCACGCTATGGATCTCATACCGCTGTAGAGAACATAAGCCATGACAAAGAGAACTATTATTATGGTAGCCAGTCTGTGGGGAACAACACCGTAGGTAAGGGCCTCAACGAGAGTGCCCAGAGCATAGAATTCCATAATAACCCACGGAGCCTCTATTACTACGGCCATTACGGCAAAAAATTTGGTGAATTTCCTGTTGTTGTATCTTACGTCCACAAAATCGGGCATTACCACCATTTTGTACCTTTTGCCCCATATGTTGCATTTTTCGGCCATTACAAATATGAAGTAATATGAGGCGGCGCTGTATATGAGCAGATACTGAGTAATTTCTCCTTCTGTGGAGGACCAGGTAAACCAGCTTGTAAGCTGAGAAGACGTGGTAAATGTACCTACAAAGCAGAATAGAACCAGTATCCAGTTGAAGGAACGGTTGCCCACGGCGAATTCCTCAACTGTCTGCTCCTGAAGCCTGGCGCCTTTGAACTTAAAGGCTACAAGAAACATTACTATAAAATAAATGACGAGCACGGAGCATGAGCTGATAATGTTTATATTAGTAGGTTCTAACATGATTCTTTGCCCTCCTTTTCACCGGTTTCCCCGCGTTTTTTAAGTATGCGTCTTTTTATGGCCTGACGATCTCCCATGTACATTATCCAAAGGCCTACGAGAGAGCAGATGGGCAGAGCCAGCAGCGCAAGCTGTGACAGAGGCATACCCAGAAGCCATATATCGTTTCTGTCCCAGCCAAGTATGGCGGGGAAGGCGAATAAAATCACAGAGGCTGCGAATACAAACAGCCCTATGTACCACAAAGCGGTTTTTTTCATAAAGCACCTCCTGTATATAATTAAATGTTTTCAGTGACAAAATCACAGGCTATAAGGGCGTATGTTTTGGCGGCAGTGAGCATTTCCTCAATGGACACAAACTCATCGGGACGATGGGCCTGCGCGATGCTGCCGGGTCCGTATAGCGCGCCCGGTATGCCGTACCTGTTCAGCATTTCTATTTCAGCATATCCTCTGAATATGATTTCCCTGGGAAGGCTTCCCGTGACGTTTCTGTGAGCCCTTCTTACAGCCTCAACGGCAGGGTTTCCGTCGACGGCTTTCCAGGGGCGGAAGAACTGATTGCAGTTTATATGACCATTTACACCGTAAAAATGACATACATCGTCAAACAACGATTTTATTCCCTCTATGACACTTTCCATATTCTCCTCAGGGAAAACCTGGCGGTCAAAGGACATTTGGCATCTGTCGGGAACAAGGAGTATGTCCGTGCCGCCGTTTATCACACCTACGTTTATTGTGGGGAAAACCTCCTGCCCCCTTTGCAGATACAGCTTCTTCAGCCTGTCGCCTTCCTCCTTCAGCCTTACGGCAATATCAGCCATGGGGATTATGGCGTTGGTTCCTTTTTCAGCCATGCCTGTATGAGCGCTTTTTCCGTATATTACAGCGGTAAATTCAGCCGCTCCCTGAAGGCTTGAAGCCAGGCCGCAGTCTGTAGGCTCGGCGATGTAGCATCTGACGCAGTCCCTGATGACATCTGTATCTATCAGCTTCTGAGTTCCTTTAAAAAAGACTTCCTCGTCTATAACCCCGGTGAATAGAATGCTTTTTCTTCTTTTTATACCACTTTCCGCCAGCGCCTTGAGAGCGTATATCATGGAAGCAAGGCCTGCCTTCATATCGCAGGAGCCCCTTCCATAGAGACGGCCCCGGTGTATTTCGCCGCCGAGAGGGTCACATGTCCAGTTCTCAAGGGTTCCTATTTTTACAGTATCCATGTGTCCGTTAAACAGAAGCGTTTCACGTGAGTCTCCTTCAAGGCGGCCGATGACGTTATACCTGTTATCCTCAACCCTTTGAAGCTCTGCAGTCATGCCGAAGGATTCCAGCTCCTTTTTTATTATGAGAGCGATCTCCATTTCTTTTCCCGGTGGATTTTCGCTGTTTGAACTCACAAGCCTGCGCAGAAAATCCACGGCCCCCTTTTCATCTATGGAGGCAAGAAGCTTTTCTGTTGATACCATTTCTTTCATTTGACAAATACCTCGTCAGTAAAATACCAGCAAAAAACCGCTGAATCCTTCCTCACGAAGCTGCTGTCGCCCGGATAGGAGTCAACGAAAATGATTTAATACATTAAAGCGATACTATAATAATACAATAAAAGAGCTGAGTCAACAATATTCGATCCTTCAGTCCATGTATTTTTCGGCTCCACAGGCGGCGGCGCCGGCCGAGGAATAGGCAAACTGAAGGTTGTAGCCTCCCGTAGCCCCGTCTATATCACAGACTTCCCCTACAGCGAATAAGCCGGGAAAGCGCTTCAGCTCCATGGAGGAGGTGTCGATTTCCGAAAGAGCTATACCGCCTCTTGTGACCATGGCCTTTTGAAAGCCTGAGAGATTTTTTACTGTGAATTTTTCTCCTGTGAGACATGAGGCTGTCATTTTAAGGGAGGGGCCGTATCTGTCTGACAGGGAGCGGCAGAATCTTGAAGGAAGCCCCGCAGCCTCTCGTATTACTGAGGGAAGGCTCCCGGAGGATTCCCTTTCGATTTTTTTCAGCTTTTCAAGAGCCTCCTCATAGGAAAGGGGATAGAGATAATTTATGTTCAGAGTGTCGCCCTTCTTAAGACTGCCCGACAGATCCAGTATGGCGGGACCTGAAAGGCTCCTTTCGGTAAAAAGAAGCGCGCCGGTGTTTTCTCCCGTCTTTTTCTCTCCACGAAAGGCGGAAATTCGTACATTTTCAAAGGATATACCGGAAAGACCGCCGTAAGGATAGTCTTCAGGCACCACGGAGCAGAGAGCAGGTGTCAGGTCGGTAACAGAAAGTCCCAGATGCTTTGTGAGGACAGGGAAAATACTCCCGTCGGATCCTGTGGAAGGGTAGGAGCAGCCTCCGGCGGCGATAATAAGGACTTTGCCGGTAAAGGAGCCTTTATCTGTGAGGACGCTCCAGCCCTCAGATACTTTTGATATACACTTGGGAGATACTCTGTATTTTATTTTAAATCCGTTTTCAGAGGCTTTTTTCAAGAGGAAATCGCGTATGTCCGCCGCCCTCATGGAAAAAGGAAATACCTTGCCGTCGTCCCTGGTTACTGTTTTTATTCCTCCGGACTCAAGAAAATCAATGAGAGACGAGTTGCTGTATTTATAGAGGCAGCGTCGTATAAGGCGGCCGTTTTTGCCGTATCTGGGGATGAAATCCTTTATGGAACCGCTGTGGGTAATGTTGCAGCGGCCGTTTCCGCTTATGAGAAGCTTGGTGCCTGCCATGCCGGTTCTTTCGAGAATCAGCCCGTTTACAGGCCGGTTGCGGACTGCGGCGAAAAAGAGCCCTGAGGCGCCGGCGCCTATAACTATGCAATCGTATATCATGAAATTTCTCCTTTTTTCTGAATTATAATGCCGCGGAAAGGTGCAGTCAATTATTCGCGTATTGAAGATTAAAGTCAAAAATAGATTGACAATCCGAGAATACTATTATATAATCCATAATTGCTAATACAAAATCCGTAATTGAGATTACAAAATGCGAATTCAGAATTAAAAGGAGAAAAAAATGGAGAGAACATATGATGACAGAATGTTTATAGATACTTTTGAGCACAATTTTACATGGCTTAACGGCTTTATGCGTAATGTAACAAGATATGCCGGCCGTACAGCGCTCATAGATCCTGTAAGAGAGAAAACATGGAATTACCATGAGCTCAACATAGAAGCCAATCGTCTGGCTCACGCTCTGAAGAAAGACGGTGTGGGAAAAAACGATGTGGTAATGATCGTTCTGATGAACTGCCCGGAATTTTGCTTTTCGTACATAGGACCGAGAAAAATAGGAGCCATACTCAACATGGCCAATTTTATACTGGCGGCGGGGGAGCTGTCTCTGCTCATAGACCATAATAAGCCTAAGGTAATCATTTATTCTGCAGATGTGTCTCAGACCATGATCCAGGCCATAGAAATGGCAAAGCATAAGCCGGAAAGGGCTGTGATGGCAGACAATCTTAAAGACGCCCCTCTTCCGGAGGGCCATCTCTCCTATGAGGATTACGTAAAGGGGCAGCCGGAGGAAAATCCGGAGATGGATTTTGTCCCTCATATATACGATGAAGTGGTGAGAATGTGTACCAGCGGGACCTCATCCCTTCCAAAGAGCGTGCCTGTAAACGATATAAACGAGGTTCTGTCCGCCCACGATGTTATTATGCACTATCCTCTGAACTTCAATGACGTGTGCATGAACATGACGCCGCTCTTCCACAGAGGAGGAAGTCACTGCGGGGGAACCTGTGCCACCTTTTATGTGGGAGCCTCTGTGGTTCTCATGAGAGCCTTCGCTCCAAAGGCGGCTCTTCAATACGTCCAGGACTATCACATTACCTTCCTGATGGGATCGCCATCCACTCTTGAGATGCTGTCCAGAACCCAGGAAAAATCCAACTTTGATCTCAGCTCCCTGAAGGGACTCATAACCATGGGCGCGCCTCTGGATAAAATAGCCTGCATGAGATATCTCGATGTTCTGACGCCTAATATTTTCAACGGATACGGAACAACGGAAACCTTCTGGAACGCCTTTCTCAGGCCCTTTGATCTTCCTGACTTTGCGGGAACAGTGGGAGGAAGCTGTATAGACGACGAGGTTAGAGTCGTAAAGATATACGAAGACAGAAAGGCTGAGCCTGACGAGCTTGTTGAGCAGGATAACGAGACTGTCGGAGAGATAATCCTCAGGTCTCCGGCAAAGAGCGCCTACAGCTACTATAACAATCCGGAGGAGAATGAAAAGAAGTTTTACAAGGGATGGATGTACACTGCTGATCTGGGCTTTTGGGATGAGCACGGCTATGTTACCGTAAACGGACGAAAGGATGATATGATCGTTTCTTCGGCAGAGAACATATACCCTACTCAGATAGAAGAAGTTCTTAACAGCTTTGAAAAGGTTTCCGACTCAATGGTTACGGCTGTTCCTGACAAGGTAAGAGGAGAGGTTGCCGTTGCGTACGTAATACCTGAGGATGCTTCTCTTACTGTGCAGGAGCTGGTGGATTACTGCGATCAGAACCCTATGCTCTCAAAGTATAAGAGACCGAGATGGTACCGAATAGTTGACAGCCTGCCTTATACGGCCACCGGAAAGAAGCAGCATTATATTTTAAAGGGGCAGGCGGAAAAGGATATGAAAGAAGGGCTTCTTAAAAGAAAATAGAAAGAAAAGCGTAAAGAAAATGAAAGAAGAGGGTCTGGCAGGAAACTACCTGTCAGGACCTTTTTCTTTTAAGACGCTGAGAAAAAGCGAGGCGGCAGGATTCAGCAGGGAGCGCTTCCAGGCCGCCGCGCATGTGATGGAGGCGTCCAGGTCCTCTATGGGGATCACCTGAAGAAAATCATCCAGCTTCTCCCCGGGAAGCCGGACGGGAAGTATGGATATTCCAAGACCCGCGCTGACGCTCAGAAGAACGGCGCGTATATCGCTGAACTGATTTATAACATTGGGAGTGAACCTGTGAATTCTGCAGTAGTTCATGGCTTCCATATAGAGGATGGGATTTTCCTCCTCGGAGACAAGGATAAATTTCTCCCTTTGCAGCGCCTCTGATGAAAAAGGGTTTTCAGTCAGGCTGTGGCCTCTGGGAACAACGATGGCGAGGGGATCAGTATGAGTTATCATAGTATCGAATTCGTCGCTGTCCGGAAGCATGTCAAGATAGAGAAAGTGAAAATCATAGGGATCCTCCCCCTCATCCATGAGGGCTGCGCCGCATGAGACATAATCTATATCCACAACTATATCCGGGTATTTTTCCCCGAAAGAGCGCAGACATTCTCTGAGAAAAGCATCTGAAGTGGTGGCCGTCGCTATGGTGAGCCGTCCCCTGGCTCCGTCATGAAGCTGTCTCACAGCGTAGGAGCCTTTTTTCGAGGCCTCCAGCATTTCCTGGGCGTAAGGCAGGAAAGTTCGCCCCTCCTCTGTAAGACGTACATCTCTTTTCGTTCTGTAAAAAAGCCTTACCCCCAGCTGCTCCTCCAGATCGTTTATCTGACGGCTTATGGTTGACTGAGGAACGTTATTCTGCTTGGCAGCGTTGGTAAAATTAAGGGTCTGGGACACTGCCATAAAACTTTTAATTTGATTAAGATTCATCTTTTACCTCTTTGATTGACAGGTATCTGTGCCAATGATATCATCAAGAAAGAAGAAATAATTATTCGGCATACAGCAAAAAAACGATTATTTATCCGATTTTGCTATTATATAACATGGAAGCTGCTGTGTAAAGCCATGGGAGGAAATATGAATTCAAAGATCGTAATTACAGGGATGGGAGCGGTAACTCCCATAGGCTGCGGTGTAGAGAAATACTGGAAAAATCTTATAGACGGAGAATGCGGCATAGGAAGCATTACTCAGTTTGACGCCGGAAATCTGGCTGTCCGCATAGCCGCGGAGGTAAAGGATTTTCATGTGGGAGAGTACATGCCCAAAAAGCTTATAAACGAAACGGATCCCTTTACCCAATACGCCTATGCGGCTGCCAGGGAGGCTCTGGGAGAGACTCTTCCGGCGGCGCCCGAAAGAACAGGAATAGTAATGGGAACGGCTATGGCGGGGGTCTCTACCATAGCCGCCACTCAGGATGTGCTTACAAACGCGGTTCATAAAAATGTAGGACCGAGATTTGTCCCAAGGGTGCTGGGAAATATAGCCGCTGCTCAGATCGCCATAGCCTATGGTATCTGCGGTCCCAGCGCGACACTTTCCACCGCCTGCGCCTCGGGAGGAGACGCCATATCCGCCGCGGCAATGCTCATCAGCTCCGGTGAAGCGGATGCCGTACTGGCTGTAGGCTCAGAGAGCATTCTCTGTCCTCTGGTAATATATTCTCTGGCTAACGCTCATACTCTGTCCAGAAACAATGAAGACCCTCTCCACGCGTGCAGACCCTTTGACAGGGGACATAAGGGCTTTGTAATAGGAGAAGGGGGAGGAGCCCTGGTGCTGGAAAGAGGGGATCATGCTGAAAAACGGGGAGCCTCTGTATACGCGGAGCTTGCCGGGTGGGCCAATAATAACGATGCCCATCACGTTATCAATCCTGTTCCCGACGGAAGCGTATCGGCCAGGTGTATGGAGCAGGCCATGAAAAAGGCCGGAATAGAGCCGGAACAGATAGATTACATAAATGCTCACGGAACGGGAACGAAGACGGGAGACAGGGCCGAAGCAGCGGCTCTTGAGAAAGTCTTCGGAAATAGGGGACCTTTTATAAGCTCAACAAAAGGGGCGACCGGACATATGATGGGAGGCGGCGGAATAACTGAAGCCATAGCCTGTATACTGGCTATAAGAAACGGAATCATACCTCCTACTCTTAATCTGACTGATCCGGAGGCTGATCTGAACTTTGTGGCTGAGAAAAGCCGCAAAGGGAAAGTAGCCATGGCCATGACCAATGCCTTCGGCTTTGGAGGTCAGAATTCAAGTCTTGTTTTCAGAAGGACGGAATAAAAATGGAAGAAAAGAAAAGGAAAATACTCATAGCTGACGACGAAAAGGAGATACGTGAAATACTGGGAATATTACTGAGGGGAGAGGGCTATGAGACTGTAATGGCGGAAAACGGCAGCGAGGCTGTGGAACTGGCGGAGGATGATGTCGATCTCTATATCCTTGATGTAAACATGCCCTTTAAAGACGGGTTTTCCGCCGCCGCGGAAATAAGAAAAAAGCATTATGCCCCTATTATTTTTCTGACGGCCTATTCAGGAGAATCCGATAAGGTTATGGGATTTTCGGCGGGTGCCGATGATTATATAGTTAAGCCCTTTTCCAATATGGAGCTTCTCATGAGAGTAAAGGCACATCTGAGGCGGACGGGAAGCTATATGGAAAAGATGATGAAATCAGCCTCGGAAAAATCCGTCGACAGTGACCTTATAGCTATAAATGATATAA
>DVMP01000099.1 GCA_018714925.1 Candidatus Allocopromorpha excrementigallinarum | reverse complement strand
CAGCTGGGTCCCTTATAGGCTATAAAAGCTCCTCCCACTTTTACAAAGGGAAGGCAGTACTCGGCAAGTATGTTCATAGGAGCAACTGCTCTGGAAACACAGAGCTCGAACCCCTCTCTCATATCCTTTTTCCTGGCAAGCTCTTCGGCTCTTCCGTGAATGAAAACCGCGTTTTTATTCCCGCCCCGGAAGCAGCCTCTCTTATTACATCTATTCTCTTTCTCAGGGAATCTATAAGGACAAAATTTTTTTCGGGGAAAAGCGCGGCCAGGGGGATGCCGGGAAAGCCTGCTCCCGTACCTATATCCACTATATTATCAGCCTCTCTGAATTCTCCGGAGGAAGCGCACATAAGGGAATCGAAGAAATGCTTTACCATAAATTCTTCCTCATCCTCTATGGCTGTAAGATTTATGCTCCTGTTTTTCTCGAGAATTTCTCTCATGTAAATTCTGAAGCGCTCTTCACCTTCCCGCCTGTCTTCTATTCCCAGCTTTTCGTATATTCTGCCGTAATTATCCTCTCTCACCGCCGGACCTCCTTCTTTTTTCCATGTAAATAAGAAGCACGTTTATATCCGCCGGAGATACTCCCGATATTCTCGAGGCCTGTCCCAGAGACACCGGTCTTATTTTGTCAAGCTTCTGTCTCGCCTCTGTTCTGAGACCCTCTATTGAGCTGTAATCTATATCCTCAGGCAGCTTTTTGTCCTCGAGCCTTCTGAATTTTTCTATCTGGCGCTTCTGCTTCTCTATATACCCCTCGTACTTAATCTGCACCTCCATCATGGTCTTCTGATGAGGAGAAAGCTTATACCTTTCCCTGTCTGCAGGCTCTGTGCAGTCGTATGAAATCTCAGGCCTTCTGAGAATATCTATGAGAGACGCGGGATTTGATACAGGGGAGCTTCCATTTTGGAGAAGTATAGGGTTTATTTCCTCAGGCTTTACGATTTTTTTTCTGAGCCTTTCCGTTTCCTTCTCCACCATTTTCTTTTTTTCCAGAAATCGTTCATACCTGTCTCTTTTAACAAGACCTATATTCCAGCCCTTTTCCGTAAGACGCAGATCCGCGTTGTCCTGTCTCAGCATAAGCCTGTACTCCGCCCTGCTGGTCATTATTCTATAGGGCTCGTTGGTTCCCTTTGTAACCAGATCGTCTATCAGGACTCCTATATAGGCCTCGCTTCTGTCAAGAATAAAGCTTTCCTTCCCATCCAGCTTTCTTACGGCGTTTATTCCCGCCATAAGACCCTGGGCCGCCGCCTCCTCATAGCCTGAGCTGCCGTTAAACTGCCCGGCGCAGAAAAGATTCTCCACGCGTCTGCTCTCAAGACTCAGCTTAAGGTCAAGAGGATCTATACAGTCGTATTCTATGGCGTAGGCAGGTCTTACTATCTTTATATTTTCAAGTCCCTCTATGGTTTTGTAAAATTTCTCCTGAACATCCTCCGGAAGGCTGGAGGACATTCCCTGTATATACATTTCATCTGTATAAAGGCCCTCAGGCTCTATAAAAAGCTGATGCCTCTTCTTGTCGGCGAACCTGTTTACCTTATCCTCTATTGAAGGGCAGTATCTGGGGCCGACCCCCTCTATCTGTCCTCCGAAGAGAGCTGATCTGTGAAAATTCTCCCTTATTACCCTGTGAGTCTCCTCATTGGTATAGGTCAGCCAGCACATTACCTGCTCCCTTGTCACATCATCGTTCATAAAGGAGAAGGGAACTATGTTTTCATCTCCCTCATGGGGTATCATCCTTTCATAGTCGAGACTTGTGGAAAGCGCCCTGGCAGGTGTTCCCGTCTTAAATCTTCTCATGGGAAAGCCGTAATCCCTGAGCCTCTCCGCCAGCTCCGTTGAAGGAGCAAGGCCGTTGGGGCCGCTTTCATAGGAGCTTTCACCTATGAATATTCTTCCGCCCAGAAAGGTTCCCGTGGCAATTATAACAGCCCCTCCTCTATAGCACGATCCTGTTTTAAGAACCACTCCCGAGGCCTTTCCATCCTCAATTATTATATCGACGGCTTCCCCCTGCTTGAGATCAAGGTTTTCCTCTTTTTCAAGGGTTCTCTTCATCTCAATATGGTAGGCGTTTTTATCGGCCTGAGCTCTCAGAGAATGAACAGCCGGACCCTTTGCCATATTAAGCATCCTGCTCTGTATAAAGGTCTTATCCGTATTAATACCCATCTCGCCGCCGAGAGCATCTATTTCCCTTACGAGATGACCCTTTCCCGTTCCTCCTATTGAAGGGTTGCAGGCCATCATCGCCACTGATTCCAGGTTTATGGAAAGCATGAGAGTCTTCTTTCCCATTCTGGCCGCTGCCAGACCTGCTTCGCATCCGGCGTGTCCGGCTCCTATTACTATAATGTCGTATTCACCCATTAAAAACTTTTCCATAATACCTACCGCATATTATTTCCCAAGACAGAATCTTGAAAACACTTCATTTATTATATCGTCCGAAACCGTCTCTCCCGTTATCTCACCGAGTCTGTCATATGAATCTCTTACGTCTATTTCTATAAAGTCGAGAGCCTGTCTCTTTTCAGTCATTTCCATGGCGCCCCTTAAGGCGTCTCTGCTCCTTTGAAGAAGCTCTATATGCCTTACGTTGTTCACCATCAGGCTTTCCCTCTGGAACAGATTTCCTCCGTATACCATTTCTTCTATGGCATCCTCAACCTCTTCAACTCCCCTGCCTGTA
Source organism: Candidatus Allocopromorpha excrementigallinarum (assembly GCA_018714925.1). GTDB lineage: Bacteria > Bacillota > Clostridia > Peptostreptococcales > Anaerovoracaceae > Lentihominibacter > Lentihominibacter excrementigallinarum. The sequence goes on along the minus strand of DVMP01000099.1, from coordinate 899 downwards.
ATGAGAGAGGTTTCTATTATCCTTCCCTCCGGAAAGATTCTTTTAATGTCAGCCGGCCCGAATCGCGCTTCAAGGTCAGACTTGTTTACAAGTATAAGTGAGTTTCTTCCTTTTATATACTCTATTATTTCATAGTCCTCATCTGATATTTCTTCGCTGCCGTCGAGAACCAGTATTATGAGATCAGCCGATCCGAAGGCCTCCTTTGATCTTTCTATTCCCATTATTTCCACCTTATCGGAGGTTTCTCTTATTCCCGCCGTATCTGTAAGGCATACAGGAATTCCCCTTACATTTATAAACTCCTCTATGGTATCTCTGGTGGTTCCCGGTATTTCCGTAACTATAGCCCTCTCCTCTCTCATAAGACCGTTCATGAGAGAGGACTTTCCCACGTTGGGCTTTCCCGCTATAACGGTCCTTATTCCATCTCTTATCATACGTCCGGCGGAGGCTGTAGACAGCAGTTTATCAATCATATCGCCTATTAACAATATTTCTTCCTCCAGCCTTTCATAGGTTATCTCTTCTATATCTTCATCAGGATAATCTATGTTTACCGTTATTTCCACCAGAAGATCCAGAAGCCTCTGCCTTATTTCAGTAACTCTGGCCGAAAGCATTCCCCCAAGCTGGGCCACAGCCGTATCATAGCCGGTGTCCGTCCTGGCCTTTACTATATCTATAACGGCTTCAGCCTGAGAAAGGTCAAGTCTTCCGTTTAAAAAAGCCCTCTTTGTAAATTCTCCCGGCTCCGCCGGGCGAGCTCCCTTCCTGAGAACAAGAGAAAGAGTTTTTCTCAGGGATATTATGCTCCCGTGACAGTTTATCTCCACCACATCCTCAGCCGTATAGGTTTTCGGACCCTTCATGTAAACGGCCAAAACCTCGTCTATTAC
>DVMP01000098.1 GCA_018714925.1 Candidatus Allocopromorpha excrementigallinarum | reverse complement strand
CATCAACAAAGGTTTTTCCACGATATTTTTTTGAATAATCCTTTGTTTTTCCCCCTGTCCAGTATTTATCCAGCTCGTTTCGAAGATACCAGAGTATAAACAGCCAGAGGAGCAGATCGTCTACCCACGCTATGGGAAAAAGAACTATGGGAATAAGATCTATGGGAAGAAATATGTATACTATTCCCAGAATTATAAGGGCCTTCTTTCTCCTGGGTACAGATTTGTCCTTCATCATGAATTTTATGGCCTTTATACGTTTGAAAAGCACCTGTATTCCTAAAAACTGCATCTAGTCCTCCAGCAATTTTTCCATTTCCTCCAGTAAAAGATCATGCCCCGTCTTCTTCAGGGAGGATACGGGGATCACCTTGTCTTCCGGCAGAAGGTCGAGAGTATCTCTTATGACCTTTATATTTTCCCCCATTTGATTTCTCGATATCTTATCGGCCTTTGTGGCGGCCACAATTCCCCCCAGGCGGTAATATCTGAGATAATCATACATTTCAACATCCTGCCTGGAAGGGGCGTGTCGTATATCCGCAAGAAGAATAACCTTTACGAGATTACTTCTCCCCTTAAGATATCTTTCCATCATCTCTCCCCAGTCCTGTGACACGGATTTTGCCACTCTGGCATATCCGTATCCGGGAAGATCCACTATCCTGAAGCTGTCGTTTATTCTGTAGAAATTTATGGTTCTCGTTTTACCCGGGCTCCCGCTCACATAGGCCAGCTTCTTTCTTCCCGTCAGAAGATTGAGCAGAGAGGATTTACCCACATTGGAGCGTCCCGCGAAAGCGATCTCAGGAAGATCGCCCTCCGGATACTGAGCCGGCCTGGCGGCCATGGCCTCCAGGTCCGCTTTTTTTATTATCATTTTTCTTCATCCTTTACCAGCACCTGCTTAAGGGCGTCGTTTACATTTTTTATGAGGACAAACTCCATTTCGTTTCTTACGCCCTCAGGGATATCGTTTATGTCCGCTTCATTGTCCTTAGGAAGAAGCACCTTTCTGATTCCCGCTCTGTGAGCAGCCATAACCTTTTCTCTTATTCCTCCTACAGGAAGCACCTTGCCCCTCAGAGTTATCTCGCCTGTCATAGCCACATCCTTTCTGGCGGGTATACCGGTGAGAGTGGATATTATGGCGGTACACATGGTTACTCCCGCAGAAGGTCCATCCTTAGGCGTGGCTCCTTCCGGAATGTGTATGTGAAGATCATATTTTTTATAGAAATCGGGATCTATCTTCAGCTTTGAGGCTACTGATCTTATATAGCTTACTCCCGCCTTTGCGGATTCCTGCATAACATCTCCCAGCTGTCCTGTGAGAACCAGCTTGCCTGTTCCCGGAACAGCCGTTGTTTCTATAAAGAGAGTATCTCCGCCTACTATGGTCCATGCCAGACCGGTCGTGACGCCGACCTCCTTTTCTCCCTTTATTATGTCGAATCTGAACCTCTTCTTTCCCAGAAACTCCGTCACCTTCTTAGCGGAAACGCTCACCTTGTCAGTTTCTCCGCAGACTATGTTCTTGGCAACCTTTCTGCATATATTTCCTATTTCCCGCTCAAGGTTTCTCACGCCTGATTCCCTGGTGTAGTAGTTGATTATGGATTTTATCCCCTGCTTTGTAAAGGAAATGCTGCCCTTTGTAAGCCCGTTTTCCTTTATCTGCTTTGGCACCAGATACTTCATGGCTATATTCAGCTTCTCCTCTTCCGTATAGCCGCTTACCTCTATTACCTCCATTCTGTCCAGAAGAGGTCTCGGAATGGTATCTGTAGTATTGGCGGTAGTTATGAACATTACCTTTGACAGATCAAAGGGCACCTCAAGATAATGATCAGTAAAATCCTTGTTCTGCTCAGGGTCAAGCACCTCCAGAAGCGCTGACGCCGGATCACCCTTATAATCGGCTCCTATTTTATCAACCTCGTCAAAGAGGAATACAGGGTTGTTTGTTCCGCTGTCCTTTATGGAGCTTATTATCCTTCCCGGTATGGCTCCTATATACGTCCGCCTGTGTCCCCTTATCTCGGCTTCATCTCTTACTCCGCCTAGGGACATCCGCACAAATTCTCTTCCGACGGATCTGGCGATGCTTTTCGCTATGGATGTCTTCCCCACTCCGGGAGGCCCCACCAGACACAGTATCGGACCCTTAAGGCTCCTGGAAAGCTGTATTACAGCCAGATATTCCAGAACCCTTTCCTTTACCTTGTCAAGGCCGTAGTGATCTTCGTTCAGGATCTCCTCCGCCCTGTTGAGGTCAATGTTTTCCTCGCTGGACTTGTTCCACGGCAGAGCCAGAACCGTCTCTATATAGTTTCTGCTTACCGTGGCTTCGGCGGAAGCCGGCTGCATCTTGGAAAACCGCTTTATTTCCTTTTCTATCTTGTCTCTTGTCTTTTCCTCAAGGCTGAGCTCTTCAAGCTGCTCCATGAAGCCGGCCACTTCGTCTTCCACATCCTCTGTGACTCCCAGCTCCTCCTGTATCGCTCTCATCTGCTCCCTCAGGTAATACTCACGCTGGTTTTTATTTATCTGAGACTTAACCTTGCTGGAGATATCCTGCTCTATATTGAGTATCTCTATTTCCTTTATGAGTATCCCGTTAAGCTTTTCCAGCCTCTCCTTTGGATCGAGAGTCTCAAGAAGAACCTGCTTGTCTTCAAGTCTTATTTCCAGATGAGAGGCTATCATATCCGCCATACGTCCCGGCTCCTCT
>DVMP01000097.1 GCA_018714925.1 Candidatus Allocopromorpha excrementigallinarum | reverse complement strand
AGGAATTCCCATATCCTCTTCCCTGTTTATATACTTGGCCTTAGAGGCTACATTTTTGCAGAATTCATTGTTAATGGCCTGATAAAGTCCCCTGAAGCTGATGTTGGCCTTTTCCACATGCTCGGTTATGGTGTTCTTGCCCAGCTGTCCTCCTATGGCTATGGCTTCTATCTTTCCGTCTATGAGTATGGCTCCCGCGCTGTATCCCACGGTTTCTATGTTGCGGAAAACATCCTCCATGGCCACCTCCTCCATTTTGAGCATCTCCATCTCGTGGTCGGGAACATCCTTTCTCTTGTTAAACTCATCTATAAAGGCCATGGCTTCGTCGGCCATATCCGAAGTCATCTCCACGTACTCATATTCATAAGTCTTTTTAAAATAGTTGAGATGGTTCTTTTTGCTGTGATAGGCTCTTCCCTTAAGGTCTATGAGATCCTGGGTGAGATATATATAATCATAGTTAGGCCTGTCATCCTTAAAGGACATTTCCGGACATGCCTCCTTTATGATCTCCATCATGTGGAAGGGAACAAGCCTCAGGCTGAAGGGCTGTCCGGCCTTTTCGAATATTTCCTTTGCCCTGAATATGGTTTCCCTGAGAGACTCCTTCTCATATTCCCCCGTCCTTGTAAGGGGAGGGAACATAAAGGGCAGTATTATTCCCTCTTCCAGCTCCAGATGGCTTATGCCTGTAACGCACATATAATCGCCTATTATATCCCAGCTGAATTTGTTTATGTCTCTCCACATGTACATGGCTGAAAATGAGAGACCTGAGGTTTTGTATTCATAGCCGCCGAGATACTCCTCCAGAGTCTTTCTGTCGGCTATGGTTATCCTGTTATCGAACATATACATCAGAAATTTCCCCCGATTATTTTACTATAGCTGAGATTTCCTTGAATTCAGCGGCCCTGGAATCTCCCATTATCTCGTAGAGTACAGATTCGTAGGTGGTTATCACCGCTCCCGCTTCGCCCATTCTCGCTACTGCCCAGACCTTATCCTCCTCGTTTCTGGAGCCTATGCAGTCCACCACAAGGTACACCCTGTAGCCGGCCTCCAGAAGCTGCAGAGCAGTCTGCTGAACGCATATATGGGCTTCCACGCCGCACAGCACCACTGTTTTGTTTCCCAGCCTCTCAAGGCGCTCTTTAAATTCTTCGGTTCTCATACAGCCGAAGCTTGTCTTTTCCACATGGGTAAACTCGCCGAGAGCCCCGGCAACAGAAGGGATTGTCTTGCCGATACCCTTAGTATACTGCTGAGTAACCACAACAGGAATACCCAAAGCTTTCATTCCCTTTACAAGTCTTGCAAGTCTTTCCTCAAGCTCCTCCCTTCCGCTCATTACAGGCATCAGCCTTTCCTGAACATCCACAACTACGAGAGTAGCTTCTCTTTCCATTATTAAGCTCATTTGTCTATCCTCCATTTCCTGATTTCCTCTATCATGGCGTAGTCCGTAAGATCCATTTTAAGAGGCGTTATGGTGGCGTACCCTTTCTGCATGGCTATAACGTCTATGGTGTCCGGCAGATTATCGTAAATCACCGGTTCCCCCGAATACCTGTAGCCTGTTTTTCCGTTTTCCAGCTCTATGGGAGAGAAAAACTCCCTGTATTCTCTTTTGCCCAGACTCGTATACCTGAGCCCCTTTATCTCCTCATCGGGCAGGGCCGGCACGTTTATATTCAGAACAGTATCAGGGGATATTTTATCCTTTGATTTTATCACAGCCTCCGCCGCCAGCCTCCTGGCGTATCCGAAGTGCTGAGGATGATGGCTGTTTATGGAAACCGCCACCGCCGGCACTCCGCATATGGAGCCTTCTATTGCCGCCGAAACCGTGCCTGAATAGAGAGTATCGGTTCCCAGATTTCCTCCGTGGTTTATTCCCGAGCATACCATATCTATTTTTACTCCTCTGGCTGAAAGTATCCTCAGTCCCAGCTTTACGCAGTCCGCCGGGGTTCCCGAAAACTTCATGGCAAAGGCCGCCCCCTCAAACTCCGTCTCTTCTCCCGTTATGGGCTTTGAGACTGTTATTCCGTGTCCGCTGGCGCTTCTTTCGGAGTCGGGGGCGCACACGTAAATCTCCGCCTCCTCCGATAAGGCCTCCACCAGCTCATGGATGCCCCGGGCGTTGATGCCGTCGTCATTGGAAACCAGTATCTTCATAATCAACACCTCTCATTATTCTTGAATCATCTGAAAATTGATATACAGTAGAAATTATACCATAAATATCCGAAAATACAAATCCAAAGAAAATTCTCCCTGGGGATGCTTTTCCCGGCATCATTCAGGGAGAACTGTTATTTATATTATTTTCGCGGGGCGCTACAGTCTCATAACGGCATCCGCCGCCAGACGCGATCTTTCACATTCCCCCGCCTCCATGGTGATCTGCCAGCAGAGAGAGCTTCCCTTCATATGCTTGGCCGCGTAGCTGAGGCCGTTGGTCCTCTCGTCAAGGAAGGGTCTGTCTATCTGGTTGGGATCTCCCAGAAGAATTATTTTAGTATCCTTTCCCGCCCTGGTTATTATTCCCTTTATCTGATTAGGCGTCATATTCTGGGCTTCATCTATTATGAGATACGTCTTTACTATGGATCTTCCTCTTATAAAGTTAAGAGCTTCAGTCTGTATTATTCCTCTTTCAAAAACCTCTGCTATTTTATCCCTAAGCTCCGCTTCATCCTCATATCTTTTTTCCTCGTCAGAGTCGAGAAGCTGCTCGAGATTATCTATTACGGGCCTCATGAGAGGAGCGATTTTCTCCTGCTCATCTCCCGGCAGAAAGCCTATTTCCTCATCAAACTGAGAATTGGGGCGGCTTACAATTATCCTTCTGTATTCTCCCTGTCCGCTGTTATATATCTTTTCCAGGCCCACCGCAAGGGAATAAAAGGTTTTGGCGGTTCCCGCCATTCCCTTTATTATTACCAGGGGAGCCTTTTCCGCGGGCTGCATAAGGGCCTCCTGCATGAAATACTGTCCCGCGTTTCTCGGTGAAATCCCGTAGGGTCTGCTCTTTCTGTAATCCAGCGGCACTATTTTCTTTCCCTCTACTCTTCCCAGGAGAGTCTTGCCGCTTATGTCCATCCTGAGTATGAGAAACTGGTTTTCCGTAAGCTCAGGATAAAGAGTTCTCCCTTCTCTGTCGGCGCAGTAAACAGCCTCCGAAGGAATTCCCGACTTCTTGAAATTCTTTACAAAGTCCTCTGAAAGGTACACCTCTCCTCTTCCCGTGTAAAGGGCATCGTCCTCTGTGACCTGCTCCCTCTCAAAGTCCTCGGCCTTCAGGCCTATGCTCTGGGCTTTTATTCTCAGAAGGATATCCTTTGTCACCAGAATTATCTGTTCCTTAATGCTTTTACTGGTCTCAAGTCCCTTGCAGACCATTAGTATTCTGTTGTCGGATTTATCTTCGGGCAGGTCTTCCGGAAGCTTTACCTTGACAAAATTTTTCTCTATCCTCAAGGAGCCTCCCCTTTCAAGAGGAACTCCCTTTAAGAGATCTCCTCTGCGGGAAAATTCCTCAAGATTTCTTATGGCGGCTCTGGCGTTTGCCCCTCTTTCGCCTTCGGCCTTCTTCAGGCTGTCCAGCTCCTCCAGCACGACTATGGGTATGACCACGTTGTTGTCCTCAAAGCATTCGGCCGCATATGGGGCCTGGATAAGCACATTGGTGTCGATGACGTAGGTTTTCTTCATTGCACCCTCCTGTAGGGTTTGTGATAAATTCGATATACTTATATGATTTATCTTATTTCAATCCTCCGTCACACCGCTACCGGCAAAGAGTAAAATTCCCGTAAAGACTTTGCAAAGCTTACGGCTTCAGTCTCCAAGCACACGGCCTATGGCGTCGTTGATTACAAGAGTGGCCCTGCTGTCATAAGGGGTTTCCGATTTGTTTATGAGAACAAGATCATTGCCTCTGAAGTAATCTATAAGCCCCGCGGCAGGGTAAACCACCAGAGACGTCCCTCCCACTATGAGGGCGTCCGCCTCCTTTATGAGATCCACAGCCTGCCTGAGAACCTTTTCGTCAAGAGCCTCCTCGTAGAGAACAACCTCCGGCTTGAGGGTTCCTCCGCAGTTTTCGCACCTGGGAACTCCCTTTACGCAGTTTTTTTCATTCATTATATAATCAAGACCGTATCTCATGCCGCAGCCTGTGCATCTGTTTCTCAGTATTGATCCGTGGAGCTCCACTACTCTCTTGCTTCCGGCCTTCTGATGAAGACCGTCTATGTTCTGAGTTATTATTCCTGCCAGCTTTCCCTCCTTCTCAAGGGCAGCCAGAGCTTTATGGGCCTTGTTAGGCCGGGCGTCGGGATAAACGAGATTCTTTTTATAGTAATCGAAAAACACCTCCGTATGCCTCTCAAAGAACGGCTTTGAAATAATATATTCCGGCGGATAACCGTAATCGTTCATGGCCTTGTAAAGTCCCGTTTCGGAACGGAAGTCGGGAATATCGCTTTCCGTAGAAACTCCCGCTCCTCCGAAAAACACCAGCTTTTTACTTCTGTCCACGATTTCTCTTACTCTTTTATCCATAAGGCTCCTCCTTTTTATGTCCCCTTAAGCTTTCTTACTTATTATACCATATTACCGCCAAAGCCGCTAAGGACTTCCTCCCCGGGAGAATCAGGCGGCTTTCATCCCTTTTCTGTGGTAAATTCCGTAAGGTGCTTCCAGTATCTTACGGGCATGAAGTTTTTCTGACATCTCGGGTTTGTTCTCTCTTTTATGGCTATATTCTCAAAGTAGCTTTTCCAGAGCCTTCTGTATTTTATTTCATCTTCCGCCGCTTCCGGCGTGTCCTTTTCCTCAAAGGCGGATATATACCACTGCCTTCTGTAGGCTATGAGGGCCTTTTTTCTTTTAAGATCGTGTACAATAAAGGGGTCGTTTTTAAGCCTGTCGCAGAAATGTCCCGCTATGAGCTCAAGAATATCGTTGTCAGGCTCAATGGCGCTGTAGAGTATCCCTCCCTTTACGGCGGAAAATCTCAGAAGTCCCAGCATCCTGTCCACCTCCCGGGTTACCTTGTATTCCGCCTGCTGAAGGTCGAATACCACGGGGTTTCCGTGGAGCATGGAAATCCTTCCTCCCTCTCTGAAGCCCAGCACAAGGTAGCGGAGTATCTTCATCTCTTTATTGTCCTCCTCCGAAAGAAAAGCTCTGTAGACCCTCTTCAGGTCATACGAGGATATTTTTCTTTCAACCGCCTCGTAGACAACCGCCGCTTTATGGGGATCCGTCTCCACCTCCATAAAGCCTCCCAGCATATTGGACTGATAGTATTCTCCTCTGAATATTCCCGACGCCCTGTCCGTGTAATAATGATGATGAACGCATGTGAGAAGACCTTCAAAGGTTCCGTCGTAAAGATAGTCCAGCACAGCTTTTCGCCTCCTTTTTTCGCCTCCTTATATAATTCCCGACGACGACAGCTTTTCCAGGCGCTCGTCTTCCTCCAGGGGCTTCCAGTTCCCGTCGAACATGGATATCTGGAGGCCGTTTTCCATCTGGAGCATAGAGCTTTTTATGGTTTCAGGCTGAAATCTCCTGTCTCCGTAATACTTCCCGCCGCAGGTGAGAAAATATCTGGCCCGCTTAATAACCACTCCCATCTTTTTAAGGTCTTCAAACCTGACGGCAGCCACCTTTCTCTGTCTCACTATACGCTTTGCCGATACGGCTCCCACTCCGGGGATCCTCATAAGCATATTGTATGGCGCTCTGTTAACCTCCAGGGGAAACACGTCAAGGTTTCTAAGGGCCCACATTACCTTGGGATCCAGATCAGGATCCAGGTTTCGGCTTTCATTTCCGAAAAGCTCTCCCGCGGTAAACCCGTAAAATCTCAAAAGCCAGTCCGCCTGATATATTCTGTGCTCTCTGGCCAGGGGAGGGGGCGTGCTCCTGTGAGGAAGAAGAGGCGAATCCACGGCCGGAATGTAGGCTGAGTAATATACTCTCTTCATCTTAAAGGTTCTGTACAGTCTTTCGCTGGTTAAAAGTATACTCTCATCAGTCTCCTCTCCTGCTCCTATTATCATCTGAGTTGTCTGTCCGGCAGGAGCAAAGACCTCCTTTCCCTTTCTTCCTGCCGCCGGCAGATTCCCTCCTTTAAGAGCCGCGGCCGGGCCGGCCGCCAGGTAGTTTTCCGGCGCATTCAGATCCTTTCCCTTAAACATGGTGCCGGGCCCCTTGAGAGCGTTTCTCTCTATAAGCGAGTTGGTTATCTGCCTCATGGGAGAAAATATCTCCTTGGGCTTTTTCTGAGGAGCGAGCTTTTCAAGGCTCTTTGACGACGGCAGCTCTATGTTGACGCTTAGTCTGTCAGCCTCCAGCCCCAGCATATGAACGAGCTCCGGCGATACTCCCGGTATTATTTTAGCGTGGATGTATCCCGCAAAACCGTAGCGGTTTCTCAGAAGAGACAGACACTCAAGTATTCTCTCTGCCGTATGATCAGGAGATATTTCCACGGCGGAGCTGAGAAAAAGGCCTTCAATGTAGTTGCGCCTGTAAAACTCCACTGTGAGTCTCGCCAGCTCCTCCGGCTCAAAGGAGGCTCTGGGAAAATCATTGCTCCTTCTGTTGACACAGTACTCGCAGTTGTAGACGCACCTGTTTGTAAACAGCACCTTCAGCAGGGATATGCACCTGCCGTCGGCTGACCATGAATGGCATATTCCGGCGCAGTAGGCGTTGCCCAGCTTTCTGTTGTTGCTTCTTCCCACTCCGCTGGTGGAACAGGAGGCGTCATACTTGGCGCTGTCCGCCAGTATCTTAAGTTTTTCCATGGTTCTCTCGTTAATATCCATGTGTTTATTTTACCATTTTGCAAACATATGTTCAAGCTAATTCAAACGCAGGTTCTCATTTTTAT
>DVMP01000096.1 GCA_018714925.1 Candidatus Allocopromorpha excrementigallinarum | reverse complement strand
TCCTCAAAATTTCTCCCTCCGACACCTCTTCATAATGTAAAAGAGGGAGAAAACAGAATATGCATCATAAAACAAGCAGGAAAGGTATTACAGAACAAAACAAAGGCAGTCATTTTAACAGCGACTGCCTTTAAACTACTCTACCGCAAGCTTTTCAAATTCCTCGACAACCTTCTTAAACTCTTCCTCATCGTCTATGTCAAGAAGCTCGTAATCCTCTTCGTATTCCTTATACCCGTAAATATACACGTCCTCAGTCCCCAGAGGATTGAGCGCGATATATTCCTTTCCAAGTGCGTCAAATACTCCAAGTATCCCGCATTCTTCTTCCTCTCCGTCGTCGAATTCAAGGGTCAGGATATCTTCTTCATCGTATCCGTACAACTCTTTTTTTTCAGCCATTTTCTTCCTCCGTAATTAAATACCATTGAGAATCCAATAAATTTCAACTATTACTATATCATTATGTCTCCCTTTTATCAATACATTCTTCCCTTTCAGGTATTTTCCTCCCGGTGAAAATACTCCCACACGCTTTTGGCGGCTGGCCTGTTCATCCCGGGGGCTTTCTCCAGAGCCTCCAGGGAGGCTGCTCTGATGGCATCCACGCTTTTAAACTCCTCAAGGAGAGCTTTTCTTCTTGCAGGTCCGACGCCTTTTATTTCGTCGAGAACAGATCTCTGGGCATTTCTGCCTCTCACCTTTCTGTGGTACTCTATGGCGAATCTGTGGACTTCCTCCTGCACCTGTCCCATATACTTAAAAAGAAGCGGTCTCACGGAAAGCTCCACTTCCCCGTACTCACCTGTTTTCCCGTCTCTGTACACCAGGGCCCTGGTTCTGTGGCTGTCATCCTTTGCCATTCCCAGAACAGGTATGTGCAGTCCCGAGGCCTTAATTACTTCCGTGGCGCAGGCCACATGGCCCTTCCCGCCGTCCATAAGTATAACATCGGGAAGCACTTCAAATCCCGGGTCTCCCTTAAAGACTCTTGCCAGCCTTCTTGAAAGCACCTCTCTCATGGATCCGTAATCATCCTGCCCTTCCACCGTACGTACTCTGAATTTTCTGTACCCCTTTCTGTCAGGAGCAAGACCGTCAAATACCACCATGGCCCCTACCGTATCCACTCCGTTGGTATTTGATATATCATAGGCCTCTACTCTGAACTGGCTTCCGTCGTATTCTCCCGAGGCTTCTCCCGCTTTTTTAAGGACCGCGAAGAGCTCCGCCCCCAGGGCGTGCTTTCTCTCCCTTGCCGCTTCAGCCCTTTCGTCTATGGTTTTCACCATTTCTTTCACATCCTTTACCGCCAGCTCAACCAGAGCGCGCTTTTCCCCCTTCTGAGGGCACAGCAGCTTTACGTTATGGCCTGCCAGGGATGTAAGATACTCCTCGATAACCTGTCTGTCCTCAGGAAGCTGCGTCAGAAGAATTTCCTTTGGGAAATTGGCCAGTCTGTTGTAATGCTGATTTATAAAGGCCGATATAAGCTCGCCGCTTTCCTCTCCCTCAAAGGCGTCCAGACCGAAGGATTCCCTTCCCGCCAGCTTTCCCTCTCTTACGGAGAATATCACCATATATGTTTCTTCTCTGCCCTTGGCGGGAATGACTATATCCACGTCCTTGCTGTGGTGCATCACCACCCGCTGTGTTTCGGACAGGGCCTTTACAGCCTCTATATAATCTCTGTAAAGGGCCGCCTCCTCAAAGTCCAGAGCCTCAGAAGCCTTTTTCATCTTCCTTTTCAGCTCCTCTGTTATCCTCCTGTTTTTTCCGTTGAGAAAGTCCCTGGCTCCCTCCACTGCCTCCATGTACTCTTCTCTGTTTACCGTTCCGGAGCATATTCCCCTGCACTGATTTATGTGATAGTTGAGACAGGGCCTGAATCCCTTTGGAAATACCGAAGCTGAGCATCTCTTCAGGGAAAAGCTGCTGTTAAGCAGATCCACTATTTTGTTTACCGCTCCCGCGTCGCTGTAGGGACCGAAGTACCTGCCTCCGTCGTTTTTTACAAGCCTCGTCTTTATGACCCGGGGGTATTCCTCATTTGTTATCTTAATATAAGGATAAGTCTTGTCGTCTCTCAGGAGCACGTTGTATCTGGGCCTGTACTTCTTTATAAGATTGCATTCTAAAATCAGGGCCTCCATCTCGCTTCCCGTGGTAATATACTCAAACTCAGCGATATTCCCCACCATGCTCCTTACCTTGGGAGGCATGTTCCTTGTGGACTGGAAGTACTGTCTGACCCTGTTTTTCAGAGACACGGCCTTTCCCACGTATATTATGTTGCCCAGCCTGTCCTTGTGCATATATACTCCCGGACTGTCGGGGAGCTGTTTAAGATTCTCCTTTATATCGAACATTTCCTATTTTCTCTTAAAAGGCTCCTTCTCTTTCTCCCATTCCTTTCTTCTCACATCTCTCTGAAGCCTGGCCCTTCTTCTCTTTTTCTTCCTCCTCTTCATCTGGACATAAAGCATCCTCAGAAGAATGATAAGGATCAGAGCTGACGCCAGACCTATAAAAAATAAAGGCAGCTCCTCATCGGCAATGCCTATGTAGGAAAGGGGCCCTCCCTTTTCCACATTTCTCATGGCAAGAAGCGGCTGCCTTCCGATAACCTGACCCTCCTCGTTATAGACGGTTATGGTTCCCAGCTCTTCTCCCTTTTTAACAGGCGCCGTTATATTATCATTAAAGCTTGTTTCCGTTCTCACGGACTTTCTGTCGTAGCTGCTGCTCATGGTCAGGTCCATATCCTGCCCCACGGTTACGGCCACGCTGCTCTTGTCTCCCCGCCTTACCTTGACCTCTTCAACGGCTTCGCTGGATTTAGCGGCCACATAGGTTTCGTATTTTGAAAATCCGTAATCCCAGAGCTTAATGGCATCCTTAAAGCGTTCCTCTCCCGTAGTTGAATTGAGAATAACTGCAATAAGCTCCGTATCGCCACGTTTGGCGGAGCCGCAGTAGCAGTATCCGGCTACCGAGGTGGTGCCTGTCTTAATGCCGTTGGCCCCTTCATACTTATATGAGCCTTCTATGTCTTCGGATCCATCGAAATCGGGAATTTCATCCCTTTCGTAAAAGCAGAGGTTAGTGCTGCGCAGAACTCTTTTCTTGGATACGTCATTTGCCGGTATAGTATACTTTCTTGCGGAGACTATCTCCCGGAAGGTGGGATTTTTCATGGCCTCCATGGATATCACGGCCAGATCGTAGGCTGTCGTCCTGTGATTTTCCTGTCCGTATGTATTGAGTCCGCTGGGATTGGTGAAATTGGTGCTTTCCGCTCCGCACCGCTCTGCCCTTTCGTTCATAAGCTCGCAGAAATTATCTACGGTTCCTCCCGCCGCCACAGCAAGAACCTCTGCCGCGTCGTTGGCCGAATGAAGCATCATGGCGTAAAGAAGCTGCTCCACCGTCAGAGTCTCTCCTGCCTTCAGGTTTATGGAGTTTCCCGTTTCGTCAGCATCCTCGGCTATCGTCACTTCATCGTCCAGATCCATTGTCTCAAGAACCACCAGAGCCGTCATTATTTTAGTTACGCTGGCAGGGTCTCTCCTTTCACGGGAATTTTTCTCATAGAGCACGTTTCCGTTTCCCGCGTCTATCATTATGGCCGAAGTAGCCATAACGTCCGGAGCATCCTCCCAGTTTATCTCCACCGAAGGAGTTACTTCATCAGCAAAAGACGGCGCCACTCCCGTAAGAACCAGCGCCGCTGCCATAATCAGAACCAGTATTTTATTTTTCAAAGAAAAAGTCCGCAAGTTCAAATCCACTGTTAAAATACATCCCTTCCGCTCCCGATTTTTCCGAGAAGCACTTTTTCTCATTGTAAGGCTCCTCTTTCCTGCTGTCGTATATTACAAAAGGAACGGGATCTGCGGAATGGGTTCTTATGGCTAAAGGAGTTCTGTGATCGGGAACTATCAGAACCCTGAATTCCTCTCCCGCTTCCCTTAAATAATCGACTACAGGCTTCAGAACCTTTTTATCTATACTCTCCATGCACCGTATCTTGCCTTCCATATCTCCCTGATGGGAACACTCGTCAGGCCCTTCAAGATGAATATAGACGAAGTCCATGCCATTTTTGAATTCCTCCACGGCTGCTTTGGCCTTGCCCTCAAAGTTGGTGTTGAGAGTGCCTGTGGCTCCTTCCACATCAATGGACTCAAGCCCCGCGCATATGGCTATTCCCTTTATGAGATCCACCGCGGATATGGCCGCTCCCTTTATTCCGTATTTGTCGGAAAAGGATGACAGAGCCGGCTTTCTGCCCTGCCCCCATATCCACAGGCTGTTGGCCGGATTAAGGCCCTTTTTAATTCTTTCCCTGTTTACCGGATGATCCTTCAGTATATCATAGCTCTTTTTCATCATGTCGGTTATAAATCGGGAGCCCTCTCCCCTGGGGAGATGATCCCCCACACGCTGGGTAAGCACGTCGTGAGGCGGAGTAAGGCTGTACTCGGTGGATCCGTTATGAACTATCATACAGTGTCTGTAGCTGACCCCCGTGTAAAACCTTATGCTTTCATCGGCAAAAGCATCGTTTACCGCCTCTATAAGCTGCGCAGCCTCCTCCGTTGTTATATCTCCCGAGCTGTGGTCGGCTATTATAAGGTCCTCATAATCACCGTCTCCCTCAAGGGTGACTATGTTGGTTCTGAAGGCCACATCAGTGTCCGACATATCTATGCCTATGCTTGCCGCTTCAAGAGGCGATCTTCCCGTCAGGTATACGGAAGGATCGTAGCCCATTACAGAGAGATTCGCCGCGTCGCTTCCCGGCGGGACTCCGTCGGGAATGGTTTTTACCATCCCCACAATCCCTCTGTGAGCCAGAGCATCTATATTTTCAAGCTCCGCCGCCTCAAGGGGCGTCTTTCCTCCCAGAGCTTCTATTTTCTCATCTCCGGCTCCGTCCGGAACAAGAATCAGATATTTCATTATTTATTTTCCTCCTGGAATTTCTCCATAAAGGCTATAAGGGCGTCAACGCCTTCCACAGGCATGGCGTTGTATATACTTGCTCTCATTCCTCCTATGGACCTGTGTCCGTTGAGATTGTGGAGGCCTTCCGCCTTGGCCTGAGCGACAAACTTCTTATCCAGCTCTTCGTTTCCGGTTACGAACACCACGTTCATAAGAGATCTGTCCTTTTCTCTTACAGGGCATTTGTAAAGCTCGCTGCCGTCTATAAAGTCATAGAGCTTTTTGGCCTTTTCCACGTCTCTTCTGTGCATCTCGGCTACTCCGCCCATATCCTTTATATACTTGAACACTTCTCCGGCTACATATATGGCGAAGCAGTTAGGCGTGTTATATGTGGAGCCGTTGTCGGCGTGGACCTTATAATCAAGATATGTAGGGACGTCGTCCTTGGCAAAGCCTATGAGATCCTCTCTCATTATGGCTATGGCTATGCCTGCCGGCGCTATGTTCTTCTGAACTCCCGCGTATATGAGCCCGAATCTGCTTACGTCTATTTCCTCCGAAAGTATGCAGGAGGACATGTCCGCCACCAGAGGGATTTTGCCTGTGTCAGGTATATACGGATAGTGGGTGCCGTATATGGTGTTGTTAAAGGTTATGTGGACGTAATCGGCGTCAGGTCTGAAATCCTCTTTCTTAACCTCAGGGATATACGTAAATGTAGACTCCTCCGAAGAGGCGACGATTTTAATATCTCCGAATTTTTCCGCCTCCTTTGCCGCTTTTTTTGCCCATGTTCCTGATATTATATAATCGGCCTTTCCCGATTTTCTCAGAAGGTTCAGAGGGACCATGGCGAACTGGAGGGTTCCGCCGCCCTGTATAAACATAACCTTGTAGTTCTCAGGTATATTCATTATATCTCTGAGATTTTTTTCCGCGTCCTCAAGTATTTCTTTAAATTCAGCCGATCTGTGGCTCATTTCCATTACGGACTCGCCGCATCCCTTGTAGTTTGTCAGATTGGCGGCCACATCCTCAATAACGCTCAGGGGCAGCATCGACGGACCTGCCGAAAAATTATACGCTCTCGTTTTACTCAAAATTGTCACCTCTGCTTTCATATTACAAAATCCTCTTTTAACTGACGAAAATAAATGAGCGCCGGCTCTCTTGTCAATTTCATCAGCACGTCTTCCCGGCACTTTAATAAATAGTATTATATCATCCGGAGCTTTTGACGTAAAGGTTTATAGTCTTCACTTTCTTTTCTTGAGAAATATTTTACATATTTTTTTCCCGGCCGCCGTATCACTTTTAACGATTATGTTTTATGATTACAGCGTAAACCCTGCGGTTACCGAAAGGAGATATTTATGAAAGAGATAATTATATACGGCAGCAGATACGGAAGCTCAAGGCAGTACGCTCACAAGCTGTCCGCCGAGACAGGAATAGGCGTTGTGAAATACGAAAAGGTCACCGACCTTTCTCAGGCGGATACGGTCATATACGTGGGCAGTCTCTACGGCGGAAGTGTGCTGGGTCTTTCCAAAACCCTGGCAAAGGCGCCTCTGAAGGAAGGGGCTTCTCTTATAATCGTCACGGTCGGTCTTTCCGATCCGGCTGACCGGGAAACCGTTAAAAATATAGAGGCCTCTGTCAGAAGCTGTCTGCCGGAAGCTCTGTACAGGCGTTCCTCCTTTTTCCATCTTCGCGGCGGAATAGATTATTCGTCCCTCAGCCCCGGCCATAAGGCCATGATGTCGCTTCTCTGCTTTAACCTGAAAAGGCAGCCTGTTCAGAAGCTCAGGGCGGAGGACAGAGAATTTCTTAAAACATACGGCAAAAACATCAGCTTCATAGATTTTTCCTCCCTGAATCCTCTGATAAATTTTCTCAGGGGAAAGGATATCCTGGAGTCCGCCGTTTAATTTACTTTACCTCTTTAACGTAAAATGGTATAATAATTTTTAAAATTAAATCTTTTATACGACCTGAAGCAGCCTGCCGGCGGACGGGCGGACACGGGTCTCATAATACGCAGCGAGAGGTGAAGAAATGTATAAAATAGGAACTTTAAACAAAATATCACCGGTAGGCCTCGCCCGTCTCACCGATGACTACACGCTGACTGAAGATATCAGCGAAGCCAACGCCATTATTCTCAGAAGCTATGATATGCACGAAATGGAGCTTCCCGAGAGTCTTCTGGCCGTAGGAAGAGCCGGAGCCGGAGTAAACAATATTCCTCTGGATAAATGCGCCGAAAAGGGCATCGTCGTATTCAACGCTCCCGGCGCCAACGCCAACGCCGTAAAGGAGCTGTGCCTGGCAGGTATGCTCATGGCCGCGAGAAACATTCCCGCAGGCCTTAAATGGGCTTCCTCTCTTGTGGGAACCCAGGGTGTAGGCAAGGCTGTGGAAAAGGGCAAGGGCCAGTTCGCCGGAACGGAAATACAGGGAAAAACCCTCGGAGTCATCGGTCTCGGAGCCATAGGCGCAATGGTGGCCAACGCGGCGGAGGGTCTCGGTATGGATGTTATAGGATACGATCCATTCCTTTCGGTAAAGGCCGCTCTCTCCCTTTCAAACACCATAACCATAGTAGACGCTCTCAAGGATCTCTATCCTAAATGCGACTATATCTCCATACATGTTCCCGTAACAGACGACACAAGGGAAATGGTTAACGCCGACGCCTTCGCTCAGATGAAGGATGGCGCCGTGCTTCTCAACTTTGCCAGAGACAAGCTGGTAAAGGACGATGATATGCTCAGTGCTCTTGAAGACGGCAAACTCAGGTACTACGTTACCGACTTCCCTAACGATAAGGTCATAGGAAAGCCCGGCGTTATATACACTCCTCATCTGGGAGCTTCCTCCGCTGAGGCTGAGGACAACTGCGCCGCGATGGCAGCTGACGAGATAATGGATTACCTGGAAAACGGCAACATAACCAACTCCGTCAATATGCCGGCCTGCAGTCTGGGTCCGAGAAAGGGAGCGCGTGTTTCCATTATAGCAAAGGCGGGAAGCAGCATCTCGGAGGCTGTGGCTTCAATAGCAAAGGGCGATATGATAAGCAAAACAAAGGGCGATTACACCTATACTCTGGCTGACATAGGCGATGATACAGATGACGCCGCTTCAATAGGCATTATAGGAGACGACATACTGAGAGTCAGAATAATTAAATAAGCCATAAGGCTTTGAAAAAGCTGTCCCGTAAAAAGGACAGCTTTTAATTTGCCGATAATCCGCTGTAAATCAGCTTTAAAGGATTATCAGCCCTATGATACGAACTATAAGTGCCGCCAGCCACGCTATGGCGCACTGACAGACAACCACTCCAAAGGCCCATTTTCCTCCCAGCTCTCTTCTGATGGACGCCACCGCCGCTACACAAGGAGTGTAAAGAAGGCAGAACACCAGCAGAGACAGAGCGGCAAGAGGTGTTACAGCCGCCACAAGGGCCGACGTTGAACCGAAAAGCACCGATAAGGTGGATACTACGCTTTCCTTGGCCATAAAGCCTGTTATAAGGGCGGTGGATACCCTCCAGTCGCCGAAGCCCAGAGGCTGAAACAGCGGCGCTATTATTCCCGACAGGGAGGCCAGAAGACTGTTCTCAGGATTGTCAACCACATTCATATGCAGATCAAAGGTCTGAAGGAACCATATAATTATAGTTGCCACGAATATTACCGTAAAAGCCCTCTGAAGGAAGTCCTTCGCCTTTTCCCAGAGAAGCTGAGCCACGTTTTTGGCCCCCGGCAGCCGGTAATTGGGAAGCTCCATGACAAAGGGCACAGGCTCTCCCCTAAAGAGGGTTCCCTTCATAAGGAGTGCCATAAGTATTCCCACCAGTATTCCCGTAAAATAAAGGCCTATCATGACCACAGCCCCGTTTTCCGTAAAAAAGGCCGCCGTAAAAAAGGCGTATATGGGCAGCTTGGCCGAGCAGCTCATAAAAGGAGTCAAAAGTATGGTCATCTTTCTGTCTCTTTCCGAAGGCAGGGTCCTGCTGGCCATGACCCCGGGCACAGTACAGCCGAAGCCTATGAGCATGGGCACTATGCTTCTTCCGGACAGCCCCATTTTCCTCAGCAGCTTATCCATGACAAAGGCCACTCTCGCCATGTATCCGCTGTCCTCAAGAAGAGAAAGGAAGAAAAACAGCGTGACAATGGTGGGAACAAAGCTGAGAACGCTTCCCACCCCGTTGAAAATACCGTCTATTACAAGAGAGCGTATGGTATCGTTTACTCCCGCCAGATCAAGACCCGCCGCCGTAATATCGGTAAGCCATCCGATGAACGTTTCCAGAAGCCCCGACAGCCATGCTCCGAGAACACTGAAGGTAAGCCAGAAAACCACCGCCATTATGGCTACAAAGGACGGTATGGCAGTGTACTTTCCCGTAAGCACCCGGTCAAGCCTTCTGCTTCTGGCGTGCTCTCTGCTCTCCCCGGGCTTTACAACAGTCCTCTGACAGACCTTTTCTATAAAGCTGAATCTCATGTCGGCTATGGCCGCCGCCCGGTCCAGGCCTCTTTCCTCCTCCATCTGAAGGATTATATGCTCCAGCATTTCCTCTTCATTTTTGCTGAGGCCGAGCTTTTTAAGTATTATCCTGTCTCCCTCCGCCAGCTTTGAAGCCGCGAATCTTACCGGAATCCCCGCTTCAGCGGCATGATCCTCTATAAGATGCATTATTCCGTGGAGACATCTGTGGACGGCTCCTCCTTTATCGTCCGGACCGCAGAAATCCGTTCTTCCCGGCCGCTCCTGGTATCTGGCCACATGTACGGCGTGATCTACCAGCTCTCCAATACCCTCGTTTTTCGCCGCCGAAACGGGTACTACGGGAATGCCCAGCATCTCCTCCATTTCATTGACCCTTACGGAGCCGCCTCCTCCCGTAAGCTCGTCCATCATATTAAGCGCCAAAACCATGGGAACGTCCAGCTCCAGAAGCTGCATTGTAAGGTAGAGGTTTCTCTCGATATTGGTAGCGTCCACTATGTTTATTATGCCCTTTGGCTTGTCATCGAGAAGAAAGCTTCTTGTTACCAGCTCCTCGCTGCTGTAGGGAGACATGGAATAGATACCCGGAAGGTCTGTAACAAGAGTGTCGCCGTGCCCCTTTATTACTCCGTCCTTTCTGTCCACGGTAACGCCGGGGAAATTGCCTACGTGCTGGCTGGCTCCTGTCAGCTGGTTAAAAAGCGTCGTCTTTCCGCAGTTCTGATTTCCCGCCAGGGCAAAGGTGAGAATTTCCCCCTGTGGAAGAGGATTTTCATCAGCCTTTACGTGATATTTTCCGCCCTCTCCCAGGCCGGGATGCTCTATGGATTTTTTTCCTGACTTGCCTGACCCTTTAGCCGGAGGAGAAGCGGCCGCGTCCCTTGGCCGGCTTATCTGTATCTTCTCCGCGTCGTCAAGCCTCAAAGTAAGCTCGTAGCCGTGGATCCTGTACTCGGCGGGGTCTCCCATGGGAGCGTATTTTACAAGCGTTATCTCAGCCTCCGGTATAAGTCCCATATCGAGGAAGTGCTGCCTTAGGGCGCCCTCTCCTCCTACGGAAACCACTGTGGCTGTTTTCCCTATTTCAAGATCTTTCAGCGTCATTTGTTCAGATGTCATGGTCCGTATTATTTCCTTTCCTTCAAACCGTCCCGCAGCCTAAATCCTTACCGGGTCACCGGCTTTTGCCGCCTCCCGGGTATTTTACGTAATTCCTCCTGTCAGAGCCTTCTCCTGTCTCATCCCATACCTTGTTGCACAAAACGCCCAGACACATGACCCAGGCTATAAAATAAAACCAGAACATTATTCCCACTACAGAGGACAGGGCCCCGTATATAAGGTCGTAGCCCGCCAGAGAGCCTGTGTACCTGGAATATATAAAGGTTACTATCAGCATCCCGGCCGCCGCGAAAATGCTCCCCGGCAGCACCTTTCGAAACCTGACCCTCTCAGTAGGCAGTATATAGTAGTTATAGCTTATCATGAGAAAGTAGAGAGCGAAGCCCAGCACCCATCTGAGCCACATCCATATGCTGTCCACATAAACCTCTCCGTTCTCTATGCCCAGTATTCCTATGAGCATTTCCAGAATGGGCCTTCCGTACGCGAGTATTATAAGAGAAAAGGATATTGTCAGCACCGTGATTATCATGGTCTTTATGGCTCTTATTCTCTCTATAAAGTAATTTCTGCCTGTGCTCTGTCCTTCCGTCATGGTATAGTTGGTTATTCTCATAATGGCGAAGGATGCCCGGGATCCCGCCCAGAGAGCTATTCCCGCGAAAATCACGTTTCCCAGACCCACCGATGAGAATCTGAACAGCTCCTCCAGCATTGAGGACATTTTTTTCCCTGTATATTCCTCAATGAGAGAAAGAGCCGTCTCAACGGATATGCCGAAAAATCCCAGAAGCTGTGTTATCAGCAGAAATATGGGAACTATCGAAAGGATCAGATAAAATGATATCTGCGCCGCGAACCCCTGATAATAGGGATCCTGCATCTGCTTAAATCCCAATATGAGCATTTTGGCTATTCTGGCTCTTACCTTCGACATTTAACGATTCTCCTCTCTTTGCCGGAGCTTTTCTCTCAGTCCTTCAAGAGCCCTGGCTCTGTGACTTATTCTGTTCTTTACTTCAGAATCTATTACCCCAAAGGATTCGTCATATCCCAGGGGAACAAAGAGAGGATCATATCCGAATCCGTTTTCTCCCGACTCTTCGAGAAGAAGGCGGCCTTCCACCTCGCCCCTTGATGAAATCACTTCTCCGTCGGGAAAAACCATTGTTATTACAGATACAAACCTGCCTGTTCTCTCTTCATAGGGAACGTCTTTAATGAGCTCCTTCAGCTTTTGGTTGTTGGCCCTGTCGTCGCCGTCAGCTCCCGCGAACCTGGCCGAAAAGACTCCCGGCGCTCCGTCCAGACAGTCCACCTCAAGGCCCGAATCATCGGCTATGGTGGTTCGGCCGCATATTTTCATTATTTCAAAGGCCTTTTTGTATGAGTTCTCTTCAAAGGTCTCTCCGTCCTCGACAATCTCCACGGGAGGAACTCCCGCCTCGTCTCTGGATATTATGGACATTCCGAACTCCTCTGTTATGGCCTGAATCTCCTCTATTTTATGTCTGTTTCTCGTAGCGGCTACTATTACGTCACCGCCGTGATTTTTCTCCTTCATGGCATTACCGTCCTTTCTCCCTTCAAAGGCCCTCAATTCCCCATTACATGCGGATTTCAGTCTTTAATTATATCATATGTAATCTGGACTTTCCATGTAATATGATGTAAAATATTATAGCTGAGCAATAGCGTTATACTGAAAACAGAGGATTTGGAGTACTATATGGATATTGTAATTTTAGACGGATACACAATTAATCCCGGGGATCTGAGCTGGAAAAAGCTGGAGGCAATGGCTGACAGATTTACCGTCTTTGACGCCACTCCCCCGGAAAAGGCCTTTTCAAGACTGGGAGACAGCGAAATACTCATGACCAGCAAATGTCCCATAACAAGAAATCTTATGGAAAACGCTCCCCGTCTCAGATATATAGGATCTACGGCCACAGGCTACAACAACATAGACGTGGCGGCCGCGGCGGATCTTGGCATAGCTGTCACCAATATTCCCGCCTATTCCACAGACGCCGTGGCACAGCATACCATAGCTCTTATGCTGGAGCTTTCCAACAACGTGGGGCTTCACAACCAGTCGGTGCAGCAGGGCGAATGGTCGGAATGCAGATACTTCTGCTACTGGAAAAAGCCCGTGGTGCTTCTGGCGGGAAAGTCACTGGGAATAATAGGCTATGGAGCCATAGGAAAGAGAGTCGCCGAAATAGCCGGGGCTCTGGGCATGAAGGTGAATATTTTCAGCCAGGATCCCGAAGGCGCCATGAAATCCGACTTTGTTTCCCTTCACTGTCCTCTCACCGAGGAGAATAAAAATATGGTAAACACGGAGTTTCTCGTGAATATGAAACCGGGAGCCGTACTCATAAATACCGCAAGGGGAGGCCTTGTGGACGAAAGAGCCCTGGCGGACGCCATTAAAGCCGGCTTCATAGGAGGGGCCGCCGTTGACGTTCTTGCCAAGGAGCCGCCTGAAGAGGACTGCCCTCTTATAGGTCTTGACAACTGTATAATAACGCCCCATCTCGCCTGGGCTCCCAGGGAAATGCGCCAGGCTATAATAGACATACTGGCGGAAAATCTCCAGAGCTGGCTCGACGGAGGAGTTCTCAACAGAGTGGATCTTTTCTAGTTTTCATCATTTCAGGAGGAACATTAATATGAAGCATCGTATATGGGCTCTGCTTCCCTTTTTCGTGTTTGTGGTTATTTTTGCGGGAGCCGGTATAATAAGCAGAGATTTCTACAGTATGCCCGCCTATGTGGCTTTTCTCATAGCTTTATTTGTGGCATTTCTTCAGAACAGGAAGCTTTCCTTTGACGAAAAGCTTAAGATAGTCGCCGGAGGAGCCGGAGATGTGAATATTATAACCATGGTTCTGATATTCCTTGTTGCCGGCGCCTTCTCGGGAGTTGTAACAGCCGCCGGAGGAGTGGAGAGCACCGTTAATTTCGGCCTTTCCATTATACCGGCCAATCTCATGGTGGTAGGCATCTTTGTAATAGGCTGCTTTATATCTCTCTCCATGGGAACCTCCATGGGCACCATAACAGCCCTTGCTCCCATCGCTCTGGGAGTGGCCCAGCAGACGGGATTTCCTGTGGCGGTCTGCGCGGGAGCTACTGTGTGCGGAGCCATGTTCGGCGATAACCTTTCCATGATATCCGACACCACCATAGCCGCCGTAAGAACTCAGGGCTGCGAAATGAAAGACAAGTTTAAGCAGAACTTTTTTATCGTTCTGCCCGCCGCCATAGTTACCATAATAATATTCTACTTTGCAACCCTGGGCCTTTCCTATGAAGGCGACTCCTCATACGACTATAACATTGTGGAGGTAATTCCCTACATAGTGGTTCTGGTAGGGGCCCTCATAGGCTTTAACGTTTTTGCAGTTTTATTCGCCGGTATAATTCTTTCCGTGATAATAGGCGTCGCCAACGGCTCCTTTACCTTTCTGGAGTCCTTCTCCGTTATAGGCGAAGGAATGACCGGACTCTTTGAAATATCCATAATATCCATAATAGTGGCGTGTATCGTTTCACTTATCAGGGAAAACGGAGGCATAGAGCTTATAATAGACGGTATCAAAAAATCCATAAGGGGACGCAGAGGCGCCGAGGTGGGGATCGCCCTCCTGGTATTTCTCGTGGACCTGTGTACTGCCAACAATACGGTGGCCATAGTAATGTCAGGCTCCATGGCGAAAAATATAGGAGATGAATTCGGCGTCGAGTCCAAGAGGGTCGCGTCCCTTCTGGACATATTCGCCTCAGTGGGACAGGGCCTCATACCTTACGGAGCGCAGCTTCTCACAGCGGCTGCCCTTGTAGGCATATCGCCTCTGGCGATGATGCCGTATCTTTACTACCCGATACTCATGTGTGTATGCGCTCTTCTGTTTATTTTCTTCAGACCTCAGAAGGACAAAGCTCCAAAGGTATCGGAGTCTCATAGGAAATAAAAGGTAAGTAAGAAGGAGGAGAACATTATGAACGGCTTTGGAGTTGATATTAAATCCGCCATAGCTGAAAACGTTAAAAGGGCGGTAACCGAATTTGAAAGGAGGGACGACGTCGTCACAGCCTTCGGCGACCCTGTCATAGGCTACGCCGACACTAAAAACCCTCTCTTTGACATGTTTTTCACCCGCGGCCTCAGCGATCATCCCAAGGGAATCTACAGGCCGGGAAGCACTGTAGTCGTCCACTTTGTCCCCTACGGCCGCGAGGTTATAAAGGCGGGCCCCGCCTCTGACAAATGGATAAGAGCCTTCACAGAGTCCATGTGGCTTTCCATGAGAATAAACGGAGTAATAAGGGAAACTCTCGATACTGTGGGAAGGCTTTCTTCCTGTACCAATACTCCCACAGACTGGAATGAGGATACATGTCACGAGGAATGGTCTCACAAGATGGCCGCCTTTGCCGCCGGCATGGGCCCCTTTGGCCCGGGAGGCTGCCTTATTACCGAAAAGGGCTTTGCCGGAAGATTCGGCTCCATAATAACAGACGGAAAATACGCTGATGAATATCCGCCACTTTCCTCAAAGCAGCTTGAGGACATATATGATGAAATAATGAGACAGTGCCGATGGGAGGGCTTTTCCGGAGTGTCCTGCGGAGAGGAAATGATATCAGTCTGTCCCGCGGGAGCTGTATCCCAAAGAGGCATAAACAGAAAAAAATGCCAGGCTCACTGTAAAACCATAGATCAGTACATACCTTCCCCTGACATATGCGGAAGATGCTTCGGATGTAAATAAGCCTTCACGGGATAAGCCAGAAGCCCGCTATGCCGCAGCCTGCCCCTATAAGCGCTCCGGCGATGACATCTCTTGGAAAATGCACTCCTCCGAGAACCCTGGCGGCGGCCATAACCGCACCTGCCGCCATAAGCGCCGCGCCCCAGAGGGGAGAAAACCACATTATGGAGGCCCCTATAACGAATATGGAAAACACATGCCTGCTGGGAAAGGATTTGCCCTTTGTGTTTTTCTTTATAACCGGCGTCGTCTCAAAGACCTCGTAGGGTCTCGGCGCGCGGAATGCCCATCTGAACAGGCTTACCGCCCCAAATGATATTCCCGGCACCAGAAGCGCTCTGACAGCGTCAGGGTCTTTTTTTATAAAAAGAATTATAACGAAAACAGGATATATAATATACGCCAGCTTTGTCAGCAGTCTGTCGGACCATATAACGGCCGCGCGGAGAGCCTTCCTTTCTCTCACCAGATCCGTCATTTTCACGTACGCTTCCCTTTTCATGGCCTCCTACCTTTTCCCCGTTCCGTACCGGATCACCTGTTCAACCATGTGGCCTATGTTTCCTTCTCCGGCAAAGCTTTCCCTGTCAAAAAAATCCTCATGAGAGGAAAGCCACAGAAGAGGATGCTTTTCCTCCCTGAGCTCCACCTGGCGCTTAAGGGTTCCCACATAGACCTCCACTCTGCAGTCCTGATTATAATAGACAAAATCCATCATATGAAAAAGCTCTATATCATCCCTTCCTATGGCTGTTTCTTCCCGCAGCTCTCTGTAGGCGGCTTCTTTTCCGTTTTCTCCCGGCTCTATCTTCCCTCCCACCAGGTTGTACTTCCCCTTGTAGGGGTCTTCGGTCCTCCTGCAGAACAAAAGTCTCTCTCCATCCGGGCTGTATACCATTACGCAGTTATATCCCTGCATAGTCCGTCCTCCTGTTTATGTATCCGTATAGGCTTCGGCTACTATTATACCACGTTTTTGTCGTCCCGTGGCAGAGGCATGTGAACCAGCAGACAAAACCTTCCGTCCCGGCTTTTTATCTCCATGCTTCCGCCGTTTCTCTCAGCCGTCTCTTTGATGCTTCTGAGACCGAAGCCGTGATTCCTGCCGTCCTCCTTGGCTGTGGCGGGAAGGCCCGCTCCTTTCCTCCCTTCCCCGGAAGGAGGAACAGGATTTTTCACCGACAGAACAAAGAGTCCCTTTCCTGTTCCGCTTTCGAGAATTATTTTTCTGTCCTCAGGCTCCAGTTGTCTGCAGGCCTCTATGGCGTTGTCAAGAGCGTTGGCGAAGATGGCGCATACATCGGTCTTCTTAAAGGGAAGCTCCCGGTCAATCTCCACAGAGGCTTTCATTTTTATGGAGTCTCTTTCCATTACGGAGCTTTTAACTGTCATTACCGCGTTTACGGTATCGTCTCCCGACCAGGTAAATACCTTTCTGAAAGCCTCCTTCTGCAAAAGCTCCTCTATGTACTGCCCTCTCTTCTCTCCCATGGCCGCCATAGCCTGAAGATGGTTGGCCATGTCGTGCTTCAGCCTTCTTATTTCAAAGCTCTGCTGTTCCATAAGCCTGTAATACCTGTCGTTCATCTCACCGAACAGCGCTTCCAGCTCCAGCTCTCTCTGCCTCCCCAGGACTACCGTTGTCCACAGAAGACCGAGAAAGGACGCCAGAGCGATTATGAGAAGCGCCAGGCAGGTCTCCCTGTGCATATCATCTATATAAAAATCGCTGGCAATGACAACAACGCTGATGACTGTGGCAAAGGGAGCCGCGGAAAGAAGCAGCAGCAGTCTCCACATTGAGGGAGACAGTCTGTAGCCTTTGGAAGGGGCAAAGCGTCTGGCCAGAAGAAAAAGGGCGAGAAGAAAGGCTGTTTTCACCAGGCTCCTGTAGGGAAAGGGTATATACAGCCCCACATAATTATCGCATATGGCGCTTACGGAAAAAAGGGTACTGGCCGTCATGAAGCTTACCGCCAGCTTTTCAAGAAAGATACCCTCTCCGCATATGAGCGTACCTGCTGTAAAAACCAGAACAGTAGGCACCAGATTTATCCAGTCCCCTATGTATATGATCATGGTTACGCTGAAATAGCATACGGAAAAAAGCAAAGCCCATGCCCACCATTTTTTCCTTATGGGAATGAGAGACTTTACAATACCCGAAAGAAGCAGCCCGTTAAAGGCCGCTATAATGAGAAGCTGAGGAGTCGTCCCCGTCACTTTTTATAACCCCCCCCGAAGAAATCACAGCCTCTGCCAGCCTTGCCGACGCCTTGTCCCTAAGGCTTCGGCTTATGGGAAGTGAAACGCTTCCTATATCCACGGCGGAGCCTCCGACATGATCAACCTTGCAGAGGTTTACCAGATATCTCTGATGTATTCTCACAAATCTGTCTCCAAGCCTTTTCTCCACCATGTCAAGCCTGTCGTAAAAGGGATATTCTCCCTTCTCCGTTACGAGAATGACCCTTCTTCTGTCACTGTAAAACCAGAGAATGTCCTTTAAGGGGAATCTGTATGTCCCCTGTACGTTCCGGAGGGCGAACATCTCCTCCTCCGTTCCCTTCATAAGCTTCCTCACTCTGTCCAAAAGCTCTCTGATCCCTGTGGAGCTCACAGGCTTCATTATGTAGTCCAGAGCGCCCACCTTATAGCCGTCAAAAACGTAGTCGTCATATGCCGTTACCAGGACTATCATAATATTTCTGTCCTGTTCCCGAATAATTCTTGCCGCCTCTATTCCGTTCATATGAGGCATCTTTACATCGAGAAAGAGAAGGTCTATTTCTCCCGGGTGTCTCGATATCCAGCCCGCGGCGTTTCTGCCTGACACAAAGCTGTAGACAACCTTTTCCTCATTGTCATCGAGCAGCTTCTCGATCTCTGCCTGCAGGCCGTCTCTGGCTCCGCTCTCATCGTCGCATATACCTATTCTCAGCATTCTGCCACCTTTAAACGTAAATTCCCGTTTATTATATCATAAGGGCCCGCGAAAGTTTACATGAGAGGTTCAAAACTTTACATTTTCAGCATTTGCGTTCAGTTCTTTACATGAGAGAGGCATATTTTTACATGGCTGATTTTACCGTCCCCTCTTATGTGCTATTATCTCCCGTGGAAAAAAAGAAAGGAAAGGTGACACAAATGCTTTATGTAAAAGATCTTCACAAATCATACCGGTCGGGTAAAAATGTCTATCCTGTGCTTAAAGGTGTCAGCTTCCACGTTGCTCAGGGAGAGTTCGTGGCTGTTATGGGACCTTCAGGCTCCGGCAAGAGCACACTTCTCAACTGTATATCCTGCTACATACCCTTTGATGAGGGAACCATAACCCTGGGCGGGATAAAGCTTTCAGAGCTCAGCGAACACGATCTAGCAAAGGTCAGAAATGAAAAGCTGGGCTTCGTTTTCCAGGATTTTATGCTTCTTGACGGCCTTACGGTCAGAGACAACATTCTCGTTCCCCGTATAATCCACGGCAGAGTCGGTCAGAAGGCGGAGGAGCTGGCTGACAGGCTTCTTACGCTGTTTTCCATAGATCATATAAGGGACAAGTACCCTTCAGATATATCGGGAGGAGAGAAGCAGAGAACAGCAGTGGCCAGAAGCCTTATAAACATGCCTCTCATAATTCTGGCCGACGAGCCTACAGGCAACCTTGACAGCAAATCAAGCAGGGCGGTTATAGAGTCCTTTGAAAACGCGAGGACCACTATGAACGCTACTGTTTTCATGGTGACTCACGACAGTTTTTCAGCTTCCTACTGTGACAGAGTTATTCTCATGAAGGACGGCTCCGTATACCGTCAGCTTGAAAGAAAATCTGACAGAAAGGAGTTTCAGGACCAGCTCCTTGACGCCATTAAAGAAATGAGTGGTGACGAGAAATGACAACCATATATGATCTCGAAAGGAAGCTGCAGAGAGCCGACAGAAGGCAGGCAGGGCTGTACCTTTTCTGCAACTTTATAGCTCTCATGCTCATATCCGCGTATTCGGCGCTTATAATGTCTCCCACAGTGCTGACGGTCCTGCCTGAAGGAGGAGACAGCAGAAAGCAGATGACGGCCATATTTGTTCTTGCCCTCTTTGGGTGCATAGTATTCACCATATACACCGCCAGTCTCTTTTTCAGAAAAAAATCGAGACAGCTGGGTGTTCTCATGGCTCTGGGAGCCTCCAGACGAAGACTTGCTCCCGGGCTTTTCAGAGAGGTGCTGAGCCTCAGTTCCTTATCGGCGCTTCTGGGTGTCGCGGCCGGCTTTCCTCTGGTGTGGCTCCTGTGGAACGCCTTTTCCCTCATGACCGAAAGCGATGAAGCGGCTCTTTCAATTGATCCTAAATGTCTCTTCATATCATTGGGCTTTCTCCTTATGGTGGTCCTGTTTTCCTGCGCCACAGCCTGGCGCTATCTGAGGAAGACCAACATAATGGATGTGGTTCATGAAGAGCATAAAAACGAGCCCGTTAAAGAGCTTGGCCGGTGGTGCGGTCCTGTGGGCCTGATTCTCATACTTATGGGCGCCTTTATGGGCTACAACGCCGAAAGCGCGTATCAGGCTCTTTTCAGCGCGTATGGTCCTGTGTGGCTTAACCTTCTGTATCTTCCCGCTCTGGCGGGGCTTTACATGGTCATGCTCCACGCCGTAGTGCACGGATGGTTCAGCAGGAAGAGAAATCCCTACAGGAATATTATCGCCAGAAGCATGATGAAATTCCAGGGAAAGCAGACTGTCAACAACATGCTGGTAAGCGCTGTTCTCATAGCGGGAGCCGCCTTTGCCGCCTTCTACCTTCCAACCTTAAGCGCAAGTCAGATAATAGACACAGGAAACAGGCCCTACGATTATTATTTTCACTATCCTGAGGGCGCCGAGGCTCCCGGCAGACAGGAAACAGAGGAAATGGCCGAAGCCGGCGGCGTCTCCATTGAGGACTGGACCTCCGGCGACTATATAATCCTGGCCATGGATGGCTACGCGGAGGTTGAGGGAAAAAACAATTCCTTTGATGTGGAGTACAGAGAGCTTCTCGGCAGCGGCAAATTTATCTCCGAGTCTTCCTTTGAGAGGATGACGGGAATTAAGGCTCATGTGGACAGGGGCGAATATCTGGCCATATGCGGCGATGAGGGGACCGGAACCTATTATCTCAATTCAGGATCTGAAAAGCTCACCAACATGACAACCCGCGGTACAGCTGACGTTAAATTCAAGGATTATCTGGGCTACAGCCTTCTCTTCAGCGAGGCGGGATTTTATATTATGGATGACCGGGATTACGAATCCATCGCCTCAGGTCTTTCTCCTCAGTGGATGGGACACATTACCATGTTTAACGCCGGCGGCGAGGACAGCTACTCCTTCGCCCGGGAGCTTTATGAGTCGCTGATTGCCGGCATGTGCCCTGAATATGCCTACAGCACCTATTACGATCCCGTAGCTGTAATATCGGCAGAGGAAAGAGGCGATGAGTCTCCTGATTCACGTTACTTTACCGTAGACTACAGCCAGCCTGATTCCAGCGATTTCCGCATGAACTGGGAATACATGCCCAAGTTCAGGATAATGGACAGCAGCGATTATCTGAGGACCTTTGCCGTCTTCCTGATGACCTTCCTGTTCATATCCGTAATATGTATGGTGGCTGCTCTTATAATATTCCACACCAGATGCCAGACCATCGCTCTCAACAACAGGTATGTTTTTGACGACCTCAGACGTCTGGGCGCCTCTCCCGCCTTTCTTTCAAAGGAGGTGAAAAGCCAGTGCAGAAGGGTATTTACGGTTCCTTCCGTATCGGGACTGGCCATAATGTTCCTTCTCTATGTGATGCTCCAGTACGCCAACGACGGAGCCCTCACCTTCTCGGAGATTATCGCCCTCCTCATATGTCTGGGAATATCCTGCCTTACGGCAGCCGTCATATACCTTGTCTACAGAGCGACTGTCAAAACCGTGAAAAGGCAGCTTGATATCCGCTGACATTCTGGGAACAGTCTCTGAAATCAAAAGTCCGCAATCAGGCCCTGAGGATTACCTCGCCCGGATTACGGACTTTTTTATGTATTAAATTTGCTGAAATCAACCGGCTATTTCTCTGATTTTATCGACCAGGCTGTCAATGGTGGCTTTATCCGAAATTTCCACCTTCATTCCCTGCTGCCGGGCCGCGGCGGCCGTCTGTTCTCCTATACAGACAGCTCTTATTGAAGAAAAATCAGCCTGAGGATTCATCTTGACAAATCCCCTTACTGTGGAAGCGCTGGTGAACACCGCCATATCCATGGTCTCATCCCATAAGGCTCCGCGGCTGTCTGCTCCCTCAAGGGTATCGTAGACAGGAATATCGTCAAAGGCTATTCCCTCCTTCCTGAGAGGAATAATCACATCCTCAGTCCCCGCGGCAGCCCTCGGTATAAGGATTCTTTCTTCCTTTGACACAGTACGGGCCAAAAGCTCTCCCAGAGCTTTTCCGCTGTAGACCTCAGGCATAAGCTCCACGAGGATTCCCTTTTCCTCCACAGCCTTTTTTGTGCCCTCGCCTATGACCCCAAAGCTTATTCCCGCCAGAGAGCGAATATCCTTTCCCATCTCTTTCATAGTCCTGAAAAATGTCTTGACTCCCACGGGACTGGTAAATACAATCCATCTGTAATTGTCTGTGTGATCGAGAGCCTCCCGAAGTCTTTTATTTTCCCTGAAAGGCTGTGTGGCCACTGATGGAAGAAGCACCACCTCAGCTCCCAGCTCCGCAAGCTTTTCCGCGAGAGTCGAGCTTCTGTCTCTGGGCCTTGTTACCGCTATCTTCATTTTTCCCAGAGGTCTGTCCTCCGCCCAGTGGAACCTTTCGGCAAGGGCGCAGACTTCACCGACTATAATTACGGCCGGCGGCTTGATCCCCTCCTTCTCACTGTCCGCAGGAAGCTTCCCCACAGTTGAAACAACTCTTCTCTGATGGGCAGTCGTCCCTCGCTCCAGGATGGCGGCAGGCGTGTCCTTGTCCATTCCCGCCTTTAAAAGACCTCCGCATATCTTCCCCATGGCTGTAACTCCCATGAGGAAAACCATGGTTCCGCCTGCTCTGACAAGGGCCTCGTAATCTATCTCTTCCTCTTCCGAGGCCTTTCTGTGACCTGTAATAATATGAAGAGCTGAGCAGCAGTCCCTGTGGGTTACGGGAATTCCGTTATAGGCAGGGACTGCTACGGCAGAGGTAATCCCGGGAACTATTTCAAAGGGAATTCCCTCCTCAGCCAGAAGCTCCAGCTCCTCTCCTCCTCTGCCGAACACAAAGGGATCCCCTCCCTTGAGACGGACAACTCTCTTTCCTGCAAGGGCCTGCTCCAGAAGTATTCTGTTAATCTCCCGCTGCGGGACAGTGTGATGACCTGCTGTTTTTCCCACGTAAATTATCTCCGCCTGATCAGGTATCATGGCCATGACTCCCCGGCCTATGAGCTTGTCGCACACCACCACGTCTGCTCTTTCCAAAAGATACTTTCCCTTTAAGGTGAAAAGTCCGCTGTCTGAGGGGCCGGCTCCCACCAGCCAGACCTTCCCTTTCTTATCTCCGCTCATCTATGCTTCTCCCTTCAACTGCCTTGCCAGAGCAACAGCCAGCGCTGTGCCTTCACTCCGCTTTCCCTGAAGCCTTCCTTTTTTACATTGGCCTGTCCTTTCATCCCTGTAAAGTCCCCTTATGAGGATTTCATCTCCTTCAATCTCCGCAAAGGCTCCTACAGGGGAGCTGCAGCCGCCTTCAAGATATGTAACAAAGGCTCTTTCCGCCGCGGCCGCCTCTCTGGCCTCCATATGGTCTACACATGACAGCCAGCTGTAATCCTCTCCTCTTCGTCCCTGTACCACCATGATTCCCTGCCCCGCGGCCGGTATCATTTCGTCAGGGGTGAATTCTCTGCTGATCCGGTCTTCAAGTCCCAGTCTCTTAAGGCCCGCGCAGGCAAGCACCAGAGCGCTGTATTCTCCGGAATCCAGCTTCTCAAGCCGTGTCTGAACGTTTCCTCTGACGCTTTTCTGCTCCATATGAGGATAGAGCTCAGAAAGCTGAAGGTTTCTTCTGGGGCTTGAGCTTCCAATGGGCTTTTTTACATCAAGCTCTGTTTGTCCCTGACGGAGGACCATTGCGTCTGTGGCTCTCTCCCTTTCGGAGAAGGCCAGGAGAGGCAGATCCTCGGGCACCTCCATGGGCATATCCTTGAGACTGTGGACGGAAATATCTATCTCCCCCTGTCTCAGGGCTCTGTCCAGCTCCTTTACAAAGAGGCCCTTTCCCCCCACCTTGTCCAGAGTTCTGTCGAGAATTTTGTCACCTGTGGTTTTCATGGTAACCAGCTCCAGCTCCAGCTCCGGATGGTATTGGGCAATCTGCTCCATTACCAGCTCTGACTGAATGACAGCCAGTCTGCTTTCTCTGCTGCCTACTTTAATTTTCCTTTTAATCATAACTGTCTCCCGTTTTTTCCCATTGCTCCTCCAGAGCGCGACTGACAATCCTCCTGCCCCTGGCCGCCAGTCCGTGATTAAGACCGCCGGAGGTGAGGCCTACAATAAGGCCTTCCTTTAGAATAACCGCAGGGAAGTAAAAATCACATTCCTCTTTTCGGTCCGCCACGTTTACGGGAATATTCCTTTCCCTGCAAAGGCGGCCGATATCTCTGTTGACCTCTCTGCTTCCCGCGGCGGCAATGACAATATCCATGCCCTCCAGATCCTCTTCCCTGAATTTTCTCTCTGTGAAATTTATTCTTCCTTTTTTCGCCAGACTGAGAATCTCCTCTGAAGGCTCCGGCGCGACCACATTAATATCCGCGTCAAACATACTCAGGGTATTTATTCTTCTTGAGGCCACTTTTCCGCCTCCGGCCACGAGAACCGATTTTCCCTTAAGGCTGATAAACGCCGGAAACCACACGGCCGGCTCCTTCTCCTGCCTGCCGGGCAGGGAAATATTCAGCATGTCCGCAGCCTGGCTGAGAGAAAAGCCCTCCTCCTCTTCCGGCCTTCCTATAATAATAACCTCTGCCCCCGCTTCCTCTGCCGCCGTAAGCTTTTCCCGGAAGCCTCCCGCTTTTCCGGAATCCTTTGTCACCAAAAGGGATGCTCCTGTCTGTCTGAGCATGGCCAGATTCAGCTCATGGGTAAAGGTACCCTGCATGGCGATAATATGACCTGCGTCAAAGCCCAGGTCAGAGGCTTTTTTTACCATTTCCGGAACAGGCAGTATCCTCGCGTAGAGCCTCTCGGAAAAGTTTTTCAGTCCGGTAAAGGGCTCAAGCTCCTTGCTTCCAATGGTAAGCAGTACCTTTCCCTCCGTTTTCTCCAGATATCTGGCCGCCTCCTCAGCATTGGCTGTGAAAACGCCGTTCCTTCCGGCACAGCCGGAGTCTCTAAGGAGACGAATATACGGTAGCCCTGCTTTCTCCGCCGCGCCTTTAATGTTTTCCGACGCCTGCCGGGCGTAAGGATGTGTCGCGTCCACAACAAGAGAGAACTTTTCTTTTTTCATAAGTCTCTCCATTTCCCTTTTCTCCATATACCCTGTCAGTACAGTGAGATTTTCCTGTCCGGCGGGAAGAAGCTGTTTTCCGTACTCAGTTGCTACGCTGACTGTAACCTTCCTTTGCTTCAGCCCGCTCCGGCACAGGGCCTCTGTCAGAAGCCTTCCCTCCGTTGTTCCCGCGAATATGAGAATATTATCCATGTTTTTCTCTCTTCTTTGCCTTTCCTGTCTTTAACGTATCTCGCAGAGCTGATTCCTTCAGGGCAGCGAGACATGTTTTCCAGTCCTGTCTGGGGAGGGTGTCCCTCAGTCCGAACAGCAGCTTTTCCACCGCCTTGTCCACAGCCGTCTCAATGGAGGCATATATCTCCCGGTCTCCATTTTCTCTTCCCAGGGCCCGGCTTACGGGCTTTTCAAGCCTCTTAAAGGCGTCCTCTGTCGTTACCTGTGAAATGGACTTTACAAGCTCTACGTTTTCCCTGAAGGCAAACCATTTTTCAAGCTTTTCTCTGTACTCCTCCAGAATCTCCATTGACTCCCTCAGCGCCTTTTCCGATTTTTTCTCTGTATGAGCGTCTCCCAGGCTGTCCATATTATAAAGGGAAATTCCCGGGATTTCACCTATTTTCTCATCTATATCCCTGGGAACCGCCATATCTATCCATACAGCGGAGCTAAAGGTCTTTCCGGAAAGGTCCTCCTGCCTGATGGTAAAATGAGGACTCAGTGTGGCGCTGATAACAGCCCTGTAGGATTCCAGATTTTTCAGTCTGTCGTCGTAATCAATCATACGGCACCTTTTCGGTATAACGGATCCCTGAATCTGACTGCCGTGTACGCGTCTGCGCAGAGTCATGGTTACACGGGCTCCCGCTTCTGTCAGAGCGTTGGCCACAAGCCTGCCCATCTGCCCGTTTCCTATAATAAGACATGGCAGCTCCTCCAGGCTCCCGGCTTTTTCCTTTAGAAGAATCACGGCGTTTCGCGCCGCCGAAGGGTCAGCGGTCTCTATTTTTACCTGGGTTTTAACCTTTTTTCCCGCGGAAACGGCCGTCTGAAAAAGCTTTTCAATTACCATGTCGCTGCATCCGGCTTTTCTGGAAAGCTCCAGAGCTTCTCGAATCTGCGAGATAATCTGGTTCTCTCCGTATATTCGCGATTTCAGACCGCATATAAGCTGCAGAAGATGCGTTACCGCTTCGCTGCCCTGCCTTTTTACCGCAATTCCGTCCCAGTCCCGGGGAGACAGACCCTTTTCTTCACACAGAAAGGGAAGAAAGTCTGTGTCTCTTTCTCCTGTACTGGCCCACAGCTCCGTTCTGTTGCAGGTGGATAAAAGCAGACAGCCCTCAAAGGCGCCGGATTTTCGGAAGCTGTCCAAAGCCCGCATTGTCTGAGCCTTTGTAAAGGCAAACGCTTCTCTCTCTTCAATGGAAGCATTCTGATGATCAATTCCTATCATGCGAATTTCCATGGTCAGTCTCCCTTCTTACCCTTGCTGTTTGGCCGCTTTCAAAATATGCTCCATGTATATTTCTCTTATTTCGGGGAATTCCCCAAGGCCCTTAAGTACGCAGCGCGTTTCATAGCCATCCTTTTCAAAGACAGACCTCCAGGAATCCTCTTCATCTCCCGCCATATCGTTGACGGCGTGATCTCCCGCCACTACCATTAACGGCAGGAGGATAACCCTGCGGGGGCTGTATTTTCTCACCTGTCCGCGGACCTCCTCAATGCCCGGATATCCCTCTACAGTGCCTACGAATACGTTTTCCGCGCCCAGGGCCTTAAATCGGTAATCCAGAGCCGCGTAGGCGGCGTCGGCAAAATGCCCCGTTCCGTGTCCCATTAAAACCAGGGCCTCATCCTTTTTCAGATGAGAAAACTCTCCCATAATCGCCCTGCATACAGCCTCGTAATCAGCGCTGTCTGTAAGAAGCGGCTTTCCTGTATTCAACCGGTGAAATAAGCTCTGACACTCACGGGCCTGTCTCATCAGCTTATCGTACTCATCTCCGTTGATAATATGGGTAGGCTGTAAAACAACCTGGTCAAAGCCCTCATCTGCCAGCCGCTTCAGAGCTTCGGCCACATTATCCACCTGTATGCCGTCTCTTTCCCGCAGAATCCTCATAATCATTCCGCTTGTAAAGGCTCTGCGGACCTGGTAATCTGGAAACCGCCGCCTCATATCCTCCTCAATGGCTCCTATGGTTTTTTCTCTTGTCTCCTTATGGCTTGTCCCGAAGCTTACCGCCAGAATCGCCTTTTTCTCCGACATATTATCTGTTCCTTTCTTTTATATAGGCTTCCAGTTCATCTACGCCTCTCGGCCGTTTCAGACCTTCCTTTAAAACGCCTTCCCTCTCCAGTATTTCAAATATCCGTAATACCGCCGGTTTTTCCAGATTTGCCCTTTTCAAAAGCTCATGGTCGGAAAAGATCTCCTCAGGCGCTCCCTCTGCCGCCACAAGTCCCCTGTCGAAGACTATAATTCTGTCAGCCCATAGAAGGGCTCTTTCCGAGCTGTGAGTGGAAAGCAGCACTGTAATTCCCCTGTCTCTTAAGCTGTCAACTATTCCGTCGATGATTCGTGTATGTCTTGAGTCAAGGGCCGCGGTGGGCTCGTCGAGAATTATAAGCTCAGGCTCCATGACCAGAATATCGGCGATGGCAACCTGTTTTTTCTGTCCTCCGCTTAAAAGGTGCACAGGCTTGTGGGCAAAGGGAGTAATGTTCAGGGCTTCCATGATTCCTTCCACTCTGCGTACCGCCTCTTCCTCAGAAAGCCCGAGATTCAGCGCGCCAAATGAAATTTCCTGTCTTACGCTTGCCGAAAAAAGCTGATCGTCGGGATTCTGAAATACGAAGCCTACTTTTTTCCTGACCTTCAGAAGGCCCTTACGGGAGTAATCAACAGGCTCCCCTTCAATAAGAACTCTTCCTGCCGTCGGCTTTAAAAGGCCGTTAAGATGGTGAAAAAAGGTTGATTTTCCCGAACCGTTGGCTCCCATAACCGCTACCTTTTCTCCCCTTTTTATTTTTACCGTAATGCCCCTGAGAGCTTCCGTTCCGTCTTCATATGTGTATCGCAGGTCTTCCGTAACAACCATGGGTTTCATTACAGTCCTCCTTTTTTCCAGCAGGCAACCCCGATGGCCAGCATCAGCGCCAGGTAAAGAGCGACTGCCGCGGCGTCTCCTTTTTCTCCTCCGCGGCTTTCACTTATAAGCAGAATTTTCCCGTCAAAGCATCTTGACTCCATGGCGTCGTAAAGCAGCGATGCTCTGTGAAGAGACTGTACAAGCAGTGCGGCAAGCATTGTTCCCATGCTTCTGACCGACGTCCTGAAGTCTCTGTTTCCCAGTCTGCACCTCTGAGCCTTTGTAATGGTGAGAGCCGAATCCAGCAGTACAAATATAAACCTGTAAATCATGGTCATCAGCTCAATAATAAGCCACGGACAATGAAGCCTCTTTAGAAGACCTGTAAGCTCCGGCACAGGAGTCGTCAGCACCAGAAAATACAGACAGGCCACTGATGCCAGAGACACCAGAATCAGCCGCAGTGCATAAACCAGGGAGTATGAAGTGATTACAGCGAAGCTTCCTCCCAGGGGAATGTTTAAAATCCCATCAGGACGCGCCGATATGTCGAAAAGCACGGCTATGGTGCCCATAATAAGAAAGGCGAAGGGCCACATCATCATCCTTACATAACGGCTGAGTGACGCCTGACTGTACCTTACTGTCAGATATCCCATTACCGCCAATGTGATAATCGAAACCGTAAATGATCTTACTGCTACGCATATTAAAAGGTTTCCCGACGCCAGAGCGCTTTTCATGTATACGCTCTTATACCTCCAGGGGGAGGAATAAGCCAGCTTATCTATCATTATCATAGGATTGTTCTTCTTTCCTCATGAATTTCTTTCTGCATATAAGGTAGCCGAGACCGAATCCGAAAACTCCTCCTCCAAGAGCCGCCTGCACACAGAAGAGCAGCGACTCCGTCTCTCCTCCCGGCGGTTCAATAACAGGAGAAGCCCACGGCTCATAGTCGGGATTAATGGCGTTAACAGCCTCTTCAGCCGCGCCGTCCGCTCCACCGAATTCCGTTCCCTTGAGAATAATCAGAGGAACCACAGCTATAACTACTGCCAGCAGGAGGCAGAAAATAACAATTTTTGTATTCCTGGTCATATACTACACCCCCAAATATCCAAGCTCCACAAGCTCCGGCCTCGCGTAGCTTTCAAGAGCCTTTATTACTACAACGGCAATCAGGCCTTCGATAACTGCCAGAGGAATCTGCGTCACCGCGAAAATCCCGAGAAATTCCATAAGCGACGCCGTAAAGCCTCCTATCTGAGAAGGATGGGCAATGGCAAGCTGTACCGCCGTAATACAGTATGTAAACAGATCCCCCAGGCATGCCGCCAGAAACACGCCCAGAGTTTTCGGCAGCTTCAGTTTTTTACATATGAGAAAAACTCCAAAGGCCAGAAATGGTCCCGCCACAGCCATGGAGAATGTATTGGCTCCCAGAGTCGTCAGGCCTCCGTGGGCTAAAAGCAGGGCCTGAAAAAGCAGAACAATCACCCCTATTACACACATGGCCGAAGGTCCGAAAAGAACAGCGCCCAGCCCTGTTCCCGTGGGATGAGAGCTGCTTCCCGTTACAGACGGAAGCTTCAGGGCCGAAAGGACAAATACATAGGCCCCCATCATAACCAGAAGCAAAAGCGTCTTTCTGTGCTGTGTCACCGTCCTTTTTATGGAAAACAGCCCCGTCACAAAAAATGGTACGCAGACTGCTCCCCAGATGATACAGTAGCCGAGAGGCAGATATCCCTCCATAATGTGCATGGCGCCGGAAACAGCCGTTATTCCCAGCAGCATAGCCGCCGCCGTCCCCGCGACAAACATAATCCGTTCAATTTTGCTTCTCCTTGTTTCTGTCATAAATATTCCCTCCAAAAAAACAACTATCCCGAAAACTACAGGATAGTACAACAAGCAAAGAAGAAAGCCTTCTTTCTTCCCGCACTTCCTCATCGTCCGTAAGAAAATGCCATCCACACTCTCAGGCAGGTCTTCTGGCTCAGGCTTCAACACAGAATCTCATCTTCCCATTTTCACAGTGATTAAGAGATTCCACTCATCCAATACAGCGGCGTGACCGCGCGGGATTTTCACCCGACTTCCCTATTCTTCCGGCGGGGAAACACCGGACACCTGGGAGATTATTAAATTTGCTTTTATTCTATCACTCCATCTTCACCTTTTCAAGGCGCCTTTCTCAAAAATATATTTAAATTGATATAAAAATATATTTAAAAAGGTGCCTGAACGAAATCACGACACCTTCCTGTGCTCACTATGCCCTGAAATACTCCTCCGCCGAAGCCAGCGTCCTGTCAATATCCTCCTCACTATGGGCATTTGACAGAAACATGGCTTCAAACTGAGCCGGGGCAAAATAGCTTCCTTTATTCAGCATAAACTTGAAATAGTCGGCATAACGACTGAGATCTGCCGTTTTGGCTCCCGCAAAGTCCCTTACCTTTCTGTCGGTAAAGTAGAGGGTTCCTATGGAGCCTATGAAATTGACGGTGCATCCTGCGCCGGCCTTTTTTACGATTTTCTCAAGGCCTCCGTACAGACGCTGTCCCAGGGAGCTGATTCTCTCGTATACCTGAGGATGCTCTTTGAGATATGTCAGCTGCGCTATTCCGGCCGCCATGGCCACCGGGTTTCCGCTGAGGGTTCCCGCCTGATATACAGGCCCCAGAGGAGCCACAACCTCCATGATTTCTTTCTTTCCGCCGTAAGCGCCTACAGGCATACCCCCTCCGATGATCTTGCCGAAGGTGGAAAGATCCGGTTTTATGCCGAGAAGCTCCTGCGCACCTCCCAGTGCCAGGCGAAAGCCTGTGATCACTTCATCGAAAATCAGGACCGTCCCTTCCTCGGTACATATTTTTCTGATCTTTTCCAGAAATTCCTTTTCAGGCGGTACAACTCCCATATTGGCTGCCACAGGCTCGAGAATCACCGCGGCGATCTCCCCCTTATAGGCGCTGAAAAGCTTTTCCACGCTTTCAAAATCATTGTATCGGGCCGTTAAGGTGTCCTGGGCGCATCCCGGTGTTACTCCCGCGCTGTCGGGAGTGCCTCCCTCGGCTATAAGCCCTGAGCCTGCCTTTACAAGGAGTCCGTCGCTGTGCCCGTGATAGCAGCCTTCGAATTTTATAATTCTGTTTCTTCCCGTATATCCTCTGGCCGTCCTGAGGGCGCTCATGGCGGCTTCTGTTCCGGAATTTACCATGCGCACCATCTCAACGGAAGGCACAATTTCGCATACCAGCTTTGCCATATCCACTTCTCTTGCCGTGGCCGCGCCAAAGCTTAATCCGTCTTCAATAACCTCTCTCACCGCCTCCAGCACCGCCGGATGATTGTTTCCCAGTATCATAGGCCCCCAGGAGCCTATGTAATCTATCATCTTATTGTCGTCTTCATCATAGAGATACTGAGCCTCCGCCTTTTTTATAAAGCGAGGAGTGTCTCCCACCGCCTGAAAGGCCCTTGCCGGACTGTTGACTCCTCCCGGTATGTACTTCTGAGCCTCCTCAAAGAGGGCGGCTGACTTAGCTGTATTTGCCATTACCCGATTCTCCCTTCATCTATCATCTCCGCGATTTCCTTTGCAAAATATGTTATTAAAAGCTCCGCTCCCGCACGATAGATACTGGTGGCTGTTTCCGCGATAACAGCCTTCTCGTCTATCAGGCCCCGGGCTCCGGCCGCTTTAATCATGGCGTACTCTCCGCTGACGCTGTAGGCAGCCACAGGTACAGGGGATCTGTCCCTCGTCTCTCTTATTATATCCAGATATGACAGAGCCGGCTTTACCATAATAATGTCCGCGCCTTCTTCTAAATCCATATCCACTTCCTTTAAGGCTTCTCTGCGGTTATGCCAGTCCATCTGATATGTCTTTCTGTTTCCCTTGAAGTTGTCCGATCCGGCCGCGTTTCGGAAGGGTCCGTAAAAGGCTGAGGCGTATTTGGCCGCGTAGGACATAATCGGCGTGTCTATGTATCCGGCTTCGTCAAGAGCTCTTCGGATTACGCCGATCCTTCCGTCCATCATATCGGAAGGAGCAACCATATCGGCTCCCGCCTCCACCTGAGATACTGCTGTTTTCGCCAGAAGGGGAAGTGTCTTGTCATTGTCAACGCTGTCTCCCTTAATTATACCGCAGTGACCGTGGCTTGTATATTCGCACATACATACGTCGCCTATGTAAAGAAGCTCCGGCACCTCTTTTTTGGCTATCCTCATGGTCTCCTGTATTATCCCGTGAGGATCATAGGCCTGGCTTCCGCATTCATCCTTATGCTTTGGAACACCGAAAAACATAATGCTCTGAACTCCCGCCCCGGCCGCTTCTTCCAGAGCGTAAGGCAGGGTATCGGGGCTGTAGCGCTTCTGCCCCGGCATTTCCGCGATTTCACGGATGATATTTTCACCCTCCTCTACAAAGATGGGGTATATAAGAGATTTCTTTGATATCCTCGTTTCACGGATCATATCTCTGACCCGCCCGTCCATTCTGAGCCTTCTGGGCCGTTTTGTTAATTCCATGTCGCTGTCTCCTTTCACTGCCGGTACATGAGATTAATTAATGCTCTTGGGTATATTTCAACGTTCAAAGCCCTGCAAATACAGGCCCTGAGAAAAAATAAGGAGATGCGTTAAAGCATCTCCGCTTCTGGTACTCCCTAGGGGAGTCGAACCCCTGATTCCGCCGTGAGAGGGCGACGTCTTAACCACTTGACCAAGAGAGCAGGTCATTTACATCTGCCATTATAACATAAAAATCTCATATGTGAACAGCAAAAATTAATTTTTTTACAAAAAGACAGAGGCCGTCCTTTTCCCTTCAGTCGGCCTCTGCTTCCCCTCCTCTGAAAATCAGAGAGGAGCTGTCTGTAATATTAATAGTTTTCAGGCTTTATCTGGAAATGGGCCTGAGGGTGAGCGCATACAGGGCATACATCAGGAGCCTTCTCTCCTCTTACTATATGTCCGCAGTTGCTGCACTGCCATACGACTTCAGGCTTTCTCTCAAATACGACGCCATCCTTTATGTTGGCCAGAAGCTTCTTATATCTTTCTTCATGCTCCT
Organism: Candidatus Allocopromorpha excrementigallinarum; assembly: GCA_018714925.1. Lineage (GTDB taxonomy): Bacteria > Bacillota > Clostridia > Peptostreptococcales > Anaerovoracaceae > Lentihominibacter > Lentihominibacter excrementigallinarum. The sequence goes on along the minus strand of DVMP01000096.1, from coordinate 4,477 downwards.
TTTCTATAGCCGCCACTCCTTCGAAAAGCTCCGCAATATCATCGAAGCCCTCTTCTCTTGCTTCCTTGGCAAAGCCCGCGTACATGTCTGTCCACTCGTAATTTTCCCCATCTGCCGCGGCCTGGAGATTGCTCATGGTATCCTTTATGGAGCCTCCCTCAAGAAGCTTGAACCATATTTTAGCGTGCTCCTTTTCATTGGCTGCCGTTTCGGCAAATATGTTGGATATCTGAACGTATCCGTCCTTCTTTGCCTGGCTGGCAAAATAGTTATACTTGGTGTGCGCCTGTGATTCTCCGGCAAAGGCTGTCATCAGATTGGCTTCTGTTTTCGTTCCCTTTAAATTCTTCATGTAAATTCCTCCCTTTCTGTTTTACTGTTTACTCAAATTCCCGCTTTAAGGTCTTTTCCCCTGATTTTCCTTTTTCTGACACTCTCCGCATACTCCTTTAAAAGAAAGATTTCCTTCAGCGATTTTAAACCCCTCCAGCTCATTTCCTTCTCTGTCCACAAGTCCCTTTTCCATGGTTTTCAGGGCTTCTGTAATTCTCTCATCCTTCAGATCAAATACTCTGTTGCATACTGTACAGTGAAGATGCACGTGCTCATCGGTTCTGAAGTCAAATCTGTCGGCTGTATTGGGAATGCTCACCTTTTTTATCTCACCCCTATCGGCCAGTCTGTTGAGCACCCTGTAAACCGTGGCCCTTCCTATGTTGGGATAGCTTTCCTTTACCCGGTCGAAAACCTGATCAGGCGAAGGATGGTTTTTCATGCTCTTTACCGCCGCTTCTATTATATCCTGCTGTATAGTATTGCGCCCCATGCTTCGGCCCCCTTTCTTAATGAGATTATATCTTATTTAAAATATAATGTCAATAGTGTGCCGCGAATTTTTTTCATACTTTTAGCTGCAGCAAAAAAGCCTTGCCGGAAAACAATCTCCGATAAGGCTTCCATCCGGCTTATGATATGTCAGGACTCGCTGTCGCTGCTCTCAGGAACTGAAGTCAGCTCCTGAAGAGAGAGAACGCTGCCCATAAGAACGCTTTCATTTTCATCGTACATGTCCTTTGTAGCCATTATAAGGTACGTATAATAACAGGACTCGCTTTCCATAAATATTACGGTCCCCACAGCGGAATCGCTTCCATCGTCAAGAGTAAATGTCTCTGCCTCTCCCGATATAATGAAATCCGGCAGCTCCACCTGGGCATCCTCAAGGGTTATATCTCCGAGTATATCGCTTAGAGTATTTATCATTGAATACTGCTCGTATTCTGCCAGATCCTCCGCTATGTACTGAGCCTGACTTTTGGAAAGGCACTGTATCTGTATATTAACTGTGTCGTCTTTGTTTGAGATATCAAGCACATCTCCCGTGGTCTCTTCATTTACTGTCCAGTCGTCTTCCCCCGAGGCGGGAAGCTCTATGGAGAAGGATTCATCTGCGTTTGAAAAGGCAGTCGGATCTCCGCTGATGGCGGAGCTTCCTCCGCATGAACCGAGGGCCAGACATAATAGGGCGGCTGTAAAAGCCACGAAAGCTTTTTTATTGATTCTCATAACACGATCTCCTTAAACTGATCTCATCTGACTTCATTCCGTTTATATAGAGTATACCACAAACCTCTCCAAAATCCATATAAAGCTCTCATATTTAATGAAACCTTCATTGACAGAGACTTCTTTAAAGGCTATAATTCAACCCATGAAACCATTGAAAAGCAGCGAGGAATAAGAAAAAACATGAAGATAATAATAACAGCGGGAGGAACCAGCGAAAGAATAGACGATGTAAGAACCATTACCAATTCCTCTACAGGGAGGCTGGGCTATGCCATCGGAAAGGCCTTCGCGGATAATTACAGCGACGTCCTGGAAAGGATCTATTATCTCCACGGGGAAAGAGCCGACTTCATTGAAGGAGACAAGGTTTCCCACATACGGATCGGGGGCGTTATGGATCTTAAGGAAGCTCTTGAAAGGCTTCTGACAGAGGAAAAAATAGATGCCGTAATACACGCCATGGCTGTAAGCGACTATATGGTCAATGAGGTAACCACTCTCGACATAATAAGAGGCCTTGAGGATCCCATGGACAAAGCTGAGCTTTCGGGGAATAAAATAAGCTCCGATATAGATGATCTTGTGATTCATATGAAAAGATCGCCAAAGGTAATAGGCATTATTAAAAAGCTGAGCCCGGGGACAATCCTCACAGGGTTTAAGCTGCTGAGCGGCGTTCCCCACAGGGAGCTTATAGGCGTAGCCTGCCGTCTCATGGAAAAAAACGACTGTGATTTTGTCCTCGCCAATGACCTGAAGGAGATCGGAGCTGATTTTCACAGAGGATATCTGATACACAGAGATAAAACATATGATATAATGGAGACCAAGGAGGAAATCGCCGAAATGATTGCCCGCCGAACAATGGAAACTGTAAAAGAAAGGAACCGCTGATGAATATTTTACTTGGAATAACAGGCAGTATATCTGCCTATAAGGGCGTCGATATAACCAGCCGTCTCACAAAGCACGGCCATGACGTCCATATAATACTTACCGAAGGAGGAAGCAGGTTTATAACGCCTCTTGCATTACAGACCCTCAGCAAGAACAAGGTCCACACGGATTTTTTCGAGGAGGGACTGCCAAAGGAGGTAAAGCATATAGATCTGGCTCAAAACGCCGATCTTGTGCTCATAGCTCCGGCTTCGGCCAATATAATAGGCAAAATATCAGCAGGCATAGCCGATGACCTTCTGAGCGCCGCTGTAATGGCCGCGGCCACCACCACGCCCATATATCTGGCTCCGGCCATGAATACCAATATGTATGAAAATCCCATAGTCCAGAAGAACATTGAATTTCTCAGAGCTCTGGGATACAGATTCATAGAGCCCAAGGAGTCGCTTCTGGCCTGCGGAGTCACAGGCAGAGGAGCTCTTGCCGACGTAGACGAAATAGTGGAAATAATCGAAGGGAGTTTTAAAGAATGATAAAATATCAGAGCACCAGAGGAAGCGAAAATAAGAAAACCGCGGCTCAGGCTGTTATAAAGGGCATCGCCGAGGATAAGGGACTTTATGTGCCCGACTCAATACCCTCTCTTCCCGAGACCGTTTCCCAAATGAAGGGAAAGCCCTACAAGGATATAGCCTACAGTATAATAAAGGCCTTTTTTACCGACTATACAGGGGAGGAGATGCGGGCCTGTGTTGACGGAGCCTATGACAGCAAATTCGAGGCGGAGGAGATCGTTCCCGTGACAGAGGCGGGAGGAGCGTATTTTCTTGAGCTTTATCACGGAAAGACCGCTGCCTTTAAGGACATGGCTCTTTCCATCCTGCCTTATCTGCTGACTACAGCTATGAAAAAAGAAAAAGAGGACAAGAAAATCTGCATACTGACCGCCACTTCAGGAGATACGGGAAAAGCAGCTCTCGAAGGCTTTGCCGATGTTCCCGGAACAGAAATAACGGTATTTTTTCCTGACAAGGGAGTCAGTCAGGTTCAGGAAAGGCAGATGACAACTCAGGAAGGTGAAAACACCCATGTATTCGCCATTAAGGGAAACTTCGACGACGCCCAGACGGGAGTAAAGAAAATATTCAACGACGATGAGTTCGCCCGGGAGCTGGCCGCAAAGGGCTGCAGGCTTTCTTCCGCCAATTCCATAAACATCGGAAGGCTCGTTCCTCAGGCCGCCTACTATGTGTACGGCTATGTAAAGCTTGTGGAAAGAGGAGTAATCAAAGATGGAGACAAGGTAAATATAGTTGTTCCGACGGGAAATTTCGGCAACATCCTGGCCGCCTACTACGCCTCTAAAATGGGAATTCCCGTAAATAAATTTATATGCGCCTCCAATAAAAACAAGGTGCTGACCGATTTTTTCAACACAGGCGTATACGATATAAACAGAGAATTCTATCTTACCAACTCGCCTTCCATGGACATACTCATATCCAGTAATCTTGAAAGGCTCCTCTATCACCTCGCGGGCAATGACGGAGAGGAAATAAAACGCCTTATGGCTGATCTCGATAAGAAAAAACGCTATCAGGTAAGCGACGCCGTAAGAAAAGGGATGGAATCCTTCTGGGGAGGCTCCGCCGACGTGGAGGCCACCAACGATACCATAGGAAGGATGTACAGAGAGCACGGCTACCTTATAGATACCCATACCGCTGTCGCCTATAAAGTATACGAGGACTACGTTTCCGAGACGGGAGACAAAACCCCTGCTCTCATAGCCTCCACCGCCAGCCCTTACAAGTTCGCTGACAGCGTGGCCCTTTCCATCGGACTTAAGGAGGAGGCCAGCGGCTTTGATTACATAAAGGCTGTCGAAAGGGAAACCGGTGTCAAAGTTCCCGGCTGTCTCAGAGATCTCGACAAAAAGCCTGTACGACACGACAGGGTAATAGACGCGTCTCAAATGAAGGAGGCTGTTGAAAGCTCCCTGTAGCCG
>DVMP01000009.1 GCA_018714925.1 Candidatus Allocopromorpha excrementigallinarum | reverse complement strand
TTAACAAGGCTTATGAATATTAACGAAAACTTTCTCAACACCGTAATAGACAATGTGGATACCTGCGTATGCGTTACAGACATGAGCGGCACGGTTATTTACTGCAACAGAGCTTTTCTAGATTATTTCTCCCTTTCCGGAGATATAAGAGGCAGGGAATTTCAGCAGCTTCCTTCGGACTACAGGGATTTTTCCCAGATAAGCGCCTGTAGGGAAGAGCATCGAAGGCTTGTAAGCAGAAAGTACATATCCGGCGGCAGACGTGTAAAAATCACTACCTCGCCGATTTTTTCCGGCGGAAACGGCGAAGGAGGCGATGACATATATTTCATCGAGGCCTTCACCTTTATTGACGGCGACCCTGACAAAAATACTCCCGACAGCTCTTCTAAATTCGATCGGCTTGTTCTGGGAGACGCGGCTATGCTGGAAATAAACCAGACCATATCGCGAATAGCCTATTTTGATTCCACAATACTGATCCAGGGGGAATCCGGTACGGGAAAATCCGTTCTCGCCAGACACATACACAACAACAGCAGCAGGGCGGGCAAGCCCTTTATAACCATAAACTGCGGCTCCATACCTGAAAATCTCATCGAATCCGAGCTGTTCGGATATACCTCCGGGGCCTTTACCAGCGCCAGCAGAAAGGGAAAAACAGGACAGGTGGAGCTGGCTAACGGCGGCACTCTTTTTCTCGACGAAATAGGCCTGCTGCCCTTTGATCTTCAGGCTAAATTTCTCCAGCTCATCCAGGAAAAGACCTACACTCCTGTAGGCGCCCTAAAAAGCAAAACCGTAGATGTGAGAATTATATCCGCCACCAATCTCAATCTGAAGGAGCAGATAAAAGAGAAAAAATTCCGCGAGGATCTCTACTACAGACTGAGGGTAATAGAGCTTTTCATTCCTCCTTTGAGAGAAAGAGCCGGAGCTGTGGAGCTTTTAACCGGCTTCTTTTTGGAAAAATACAATTCGAAATTCGGGACCTCCAAAACCATAACTCCCCAGGCTCTGGATATACTCAAGCAGTACACCTGGCCGGGAAACATCAGGGAGCTGCAGTATCTGATAGAGCGACTGATAATAACCTCCGGAGGCGACGCCATAACCTCAGATGACATACCGCCTCTTCACGACTCCGAATCAGCCGAGCTTCTTTCCGGCTCCTCACCGTCCGGATACAGAGCGGACTTTAATTCCGCGGTGGCCGATTTTGAAAAGGATATGCTTCTCAAGGCCTTCCGTTCTCACAAAAGCTCCTATAAGGTCGCTGAAGCCCTGGGGATTTCCCAGTCAAAGGCCTCGAGGCTTTTAAGAAAATACAGTATTTCCTAGAGGACCTTGCTGAGGAAGCTCTTCGTTCTTTCGTTCTGAGGATTCCCGAAGAGCTCCTCGGGAGTACCCTGCTCCATTATAACGCCCTGGTCCATAAACAGAACTCTGTCAGCCACCTCTCTGGCAAATCCCATTTCATGGGTAACTATCACCATGGTCATTCCCTTTTCCGCCAGATCCTTCATTACAGCCAGGACCTCTCCTACCATTTCAGGGTCAAGGGCGGATGTGGGCTCGTCAAAAAGCATAACCTCAGGATCCATGGCCAGGGCTCTGGCAATGGCCACTCTCTGCTTCTGACCTCCCGACAGGGATGAAGGATAGGCCTCGGCCTTGTCGTCCAGGCCTACTGTTTTAAGCAGCTCTCTGGCCTTGGCCTCCGCCTCCTCCTCAGGCATGTTCTTCACCTTTACCGGCGCCAGAGTAATATTCTTAAGCACAGTCATGTGAGGGAAAAGATTAAAGCTCTGAAACACCATGCCCAGCTTCTCTCTTATTTCATCTATGTTTACACCTTCGTCGTTTATCTTCTGTCCGTCAAGGAAGACATCTCCTCCCGTAGGCTGCTCCAGAAGGTTGAGGCATCTGAGAAAGGTGCTTTTGCCTGATCCGGAGGGTCCTATGACGCATACCACCTCTTCGTCCTCCACCTTTTCGCTGATTCCCCGTAAGACCTCAAGGTTTCCAAAGGATTTAGACAGGTTCTTAACTTCTATCACTTTGAGCCATCCTCCTCTCTATATATGCCACAAGTCTCGAAAGCGTAAGGGTCATTATAAGATATATTACGGCCACTCCTATGTAGGCCGGAAAGGACTGAAATGACTGGGATGCCCAGAGGGTTCCCCTTCTGGTAACCTCCACTATGCCGGCCACCGACAGTATGGAGGTTTCCTTTATGAGAGTTACAAACTCGTTTCCGAGGGCGGGAACTATTATCTTAAAGGCCTGGGGCACCACTATGTATCTCATGGTCTGCTTGCTGGTAAGACCCAGGGATCTGGCGGCTTCCGTCTGTCCTATATCCACAGCCTGAAGTCCGCTTCTTATTATTTCCGCCATATAAGCGGAGCTGTTTATTCCGCAGGCTATAAATCCCACGAGAATCATCTCGGGCCAGTTAAACTGAATGTCAAACACAGCCCTTATCAGCTGGGGGACACCGTAGGCGAGAATAAGAACCTGAACAAGGAGAGGCGTTCCTCTCAGAATATCAACGTATACGGTTCCTATTCCTCTGACAATTCTGTACTTTGAACGTTTGGCCATGGCCGCGCATAATCCGATTATAAGCCCTGCGATTATGGCCACCAGCGATATGAGCAGCGTTACAGGCACTCCTCTTGCCGCTACGATAACTCCCTGCAAATACGCTTCCACGCGATTTCCTCCTTTAACAGCAATGTACCTTTGGCCGTTCCGCGGTCAAAGGTACATTTAAAATACACTACACGCCGGTTACTGGTTAAACCACTTGTCAACGAGCTCGTCGAATGTTCCGTCTTCCTTTATGTTGGCGAGTCCGGCGTTAATCTTCTCAAGAAGCTCTTCATTGCCCTTTGCTACCGCGAATCCGTAGTTTTCCGCATTGAGAGGGTCTCCTACCATTTTGATCTTGTCCGGCTGCTTCTTCATGTAGGCTTCAGTTACAGGCTTATCGTTTATAACGGCCGCCACGTCTCCGTTTATAAGCTGCATCATGCAGGTATCGAGGCCGTCAAGAATAACAGCTTCACCTATCTTGCCCTGGTCAGCCAGCTCCTGAACCTTGCTGGCTCCCGTAGTTCCCGTCTGAGCCGCAACCTTCATGTCAGGAGTAAGGTCGTCCACACTCTGGATATCGGTATTGTCTTCGGTTACAGCCACCATAAGCTTTGATTCATAGTAGGCGTCGCTGAAATCAACCTGTTCCTGTCTCTCCGGATCATCCTTGTTCATGCCTGCGGCCACAATGTCAATATTGCCGGCCTGAAGGGCAGGAATAAGACCGTCAAAGCTGAGGTTCTCAAACTGAACCTCAAAGCCCTGGTCTTCACCTATGGCTGTTATAAGGTCCATATCAAGCCCCACTATGTTCTGGTCTTCGTCTGTTGTGTCAAAAGGAGGGAATGTAGGCTCTGTCCCCACCTTATAAACTACAGTATCGCCTTCCGTAGATTCTTCTCCGCCGCATGCTCCCAGAGACAGTACCAGTACCATCGCCAGAAGAAGGGCAATCACCGTCTTCTTCATAAATAATTCCTCCTCGGTAAACTATTGTGTTTCTAATTCACAATTATACACATTTTTTGAATATTGCTCAACCTCTGGAGGAAAAAAGAGGCGTTTTTTAAGTATATTTTAAAAACAGCTCTCTGTAGATGCGAAGATCCTTTTCCTTAAAAACATTAAACACAACCTTCATCCTGCCATTAAACCTTTCCCTGAACTCTCTTACGGCCTTTACGGCGATTTTCGCGGCCTCCTCATTGGGAAAATGAAACTCTCCTGTGGAAATACAGCAGAAGGCTATACTTTCAATTCCCTTTTCCGCAGCAAGCTCAAGGCATGAGCTGTAACAGCTGTAAAGAAGCCTTCTGTCCTTCTCTGTAAGAGCGCCCGTTACAATGGGACCGACAGTATGAATAACGTATTTACACGGCAGGTTAAAGGCGGGAGTTATTTTGGCCCCTCCCGTCTCCTCCTCATGACCCTGCCTCTCCATAATATCCGCGCATTCCAGACGAAGCTCAATCCCCGCATAGGTATGAATAGCGTTGTCTATACACCCGTGGCAGGGTATAAAGCAGCCCAGCATCTGTGAATTGGCAGCGTTGACAATGGCGTCGCAGCGAAGAGTTGTAATATCCCCCTGCCAGATATATATATCCTCGTCTACAGGCTCAAGCTCTTTTATGTCCGTAATGCCTTTAAGTCTCGTCTCTTCTCTGAGATAGTCGTCCTGCACCTTTAAAAATTCCGCGTCCGCAGGCCATGGAGGCCTGATATTAAAGAGGGAGCGAAGGAGGGCTTTTCTCTCCTCCTCTCCTCCGGGAATCTCAATTTTACAATATCGGGGCTGCTCCTTCAGCAGTCTGTCAATAAGGTATGTCCTTCTTTCTTCCTGAGTCATTTTATTCCTCCCAAACAGCTTTTTTCTGAACTCATCCTACTACTTTAAAGGGAACAGGTAAAGAAGGCACTTTATTGTAACCCTGTTACAGGCCGGAAACCGTCTCCTCGTCTCAGCTCCCCTCCGTCTTCCGGTCCTGCCGCTCAACGGTATAAATCAGATGAACCGCATCCTTTTGCAGCCGTCTCATATCCTTCAGATGAAATTCTATCGGCCGGCTTTCCTTAAGCAGCGGAGACTGCTGAAACACAGCCGGCGAATCAGGGCTTCCGTCCGCGGCCGGCGCAAGCAAAAGGCTTATTTCATCTACAACACCCTCCTGTAAAAAGGTCCAGTTGACAGCTCCTCCTCCGCAGATCAGCATGGTTTTAACTGCGAAAAGCCTGTACAGCTTTTCACAGGCTGTTTGGCAGTCCAGCCTCTCCGCTCCCGCTGTAATATAGGAAACGCCGCGTTTCTGCAGATATGCGCGATAGGCCGCCGGCGTTTTCTCTGTTAAAATCTCTATTACATGAGCATCGGGATTTCCGGCCCTTTTAAATTCGCCCGATTCCCAGCCTATCTCTCCTAAGGGGTCAACGGAAACATAATAAATCTCCGCATCCCTTTTAGCGACGAAATCCTTTTCAAAAGCATTATCCTCCGCTTCATCGAGTATCGGAGGCCGGCAGCCTGTAAACTCTTTCGTTGTAACCGTTCCATACAGCCATGCGTCTCCATTATATTCCAGACGAATCCGTCCGTATTGGCCGCCGGCGGCACGGGCGGAGGGCCTTTCCATAAAAGGCCCCGTAATTTTCCCGTCTAAGGCGCTTAAAATATGAATGATTATTCTCGGTCTTTCCATAGACTCCTCCTTACTGTACCAGCCCGTTATCCGACAGATAGGCATCTATACTTTCCGTATCGGAAGGCCTTGCAAACAGCCCGTTATGTACATTCGCCCCCTGCGCCGCCTCCCTGACAAAGCTGATGGAATTATTAAACTGCTCCGTGTCCATGGAGGAGGACTGTGTAAACGGGTATACCTCAACACCTGCCAGGTCGTAGCTTTCAAGAAATGTACCGATAATCATGGGAGCTGTGTGCCACCAGATGGGATATCCTATCATAATGGTATCGTATTCACTGATGGATTCCGGAAGATTGGCAATTGCCGGACGAGCGTTCCCGTCCCTTTCCTCCAGAGCAACGTCTCCGCACTCGCTGTAATCTTCAGGATAAGGGGTTTCCGGCATGATCTCCAGCAGATCGCCGCCGGTCCGCTCCGCAATATATGACGCCATTTCCTCAGTGTTGCCGGACCAGGAAAAGTATGCCACCAGAACATTTCCCTCGGCTGCCGCCGCGGCGTTTCCCGTCTCGTCAGAGGCCTGCCCGCAGGCCGCCAGGGAAAGCGTCAGGATAAGGGCCGTAAAAACACCTAAAAGCTTTTTCATTTTATCACACCTTCTTTCTGATTTTCAATATTCAGGGCGGACTCTTTGAGCCGCTCCTAAGGCTGGCTTGTTCCGAAAATCCTCGCGCTACATACATTGGCAGAGAATTTCATAAATTTCATCGCGGCTGAGCTCCCTCGGATTGCTTTTAATGATGTTGCAGGTGTCCGCCACCTTCCGGAGCACTTCCCGCGTGATTTCCGTCTTTGACTTCAACTGACCGAGTCTTGTGGGAAGGCCGCACTCTTTAACGAAGCCGCTCAGCGCTTCCAGTCCCTCTTCCGCTGTATCCTTCCCGAAGACCTCTCTGGCAAGCCGGGTGAATTTTTCTTCCGCGTCCCTCAGAATATGACGATAATAAACCGGCTGAATTACAGCCAGCCCCTGCCCGTGATTGCAGTCTGTATAGGCGCCAAGCTGATGCTCGATCTGATGGGCCTGAAAGTCTGTCATTCTGCCCGCCTTCAGTATACCGTTTTCAGCCATGGCGGAGTCCCACATTAAATTCCCCCTGGCCTGCATATCATTAATATCCTCAATAAGGCGGCGGGTATTAACAACAGTATTTCTCATTACGGCAAGGGCCACATCATCAGATACATTGTCCTCATCTGAGCTTCCGAGATAGGTTTCCATGGCATGACTCAAAGTGTCAAAAGCGCCGGAAAGCACCTGCATGGCCGGAACGGTGGCGGTACAGTCCGGATCAAGTATGGCGAAAACAGGAGCCTTTCCTAAAACAGGACCTTTCCAGTTTTTATCCTCACAGGTAATAACCGCCCCCGAATTCATTTCCGCTCCGGTGCCGGAAGCTGTGACAACCGCGCCCATGGGAATTCCCTCGGCGGGGAATTTCCCCTTCTGATACTCCATACTCCAGACATCCTCATGGGTCATGGCCTGAACAGAAATCACCTTGCAGCAGTCTATTACGCTGCCTCCTCCCGCGGCCAGAATAAAATCCACATGGCGCTCTCTCGCCAGCTTCGCTCCTTCCTGAAGCTTGGCGTAAGTGGGATTGGGCATTATCCCGGAAAATTCCACCGTTTCCTTCCCTTCCTCAACAAGAACCTCCATGATCTCACGGTAGAGTCCGCTCCTTTTCAGGGAGCCTCCGCCATATGCCAGCATAACGGTACCGCCGGCCCTGGAAAGTTCCTGCCTCAATGCATCCTTGACCGTCCCCCGGCCGAAATATACCTTCGCGGGGTAAGTAAAAGTAAATTTATCCATATCCTTTCCTCCTTTGACAGCTTTTTAAAGCCTAAGGCTGCTCTTCAGAAGACTTTTCGAAGCAGTCAATCAGTTCCTGACCTCGCGCTTCCGCCTCCCTTGCAAGACAGCCCTCTTTATGCTATAATCCGATTGATACTTCCGGTTACGACCTCCCTATAAAACACTACAAATAAGTATAACA
>DVMP01000095.1 GCA_018714925.1 Candidatus Allocopromorpha excrementigallinarum | reverse complement strand
AACCATCCTCTTGTTTAGGACATATAGTGAGCGAGCATAATATGTACCTCCACCAGAAACGCGAACAGCAACTTTTACGTATTCGTCATGAATTTTATATTCTTTATCCCATATCTCAACGTGTCCGTCCTGTATAGCAAACACGACGTTTTCTAACGGCAGTAATTTCTCAAACGCCCATCTTCTGGCGACATTTTCCTGTTTGCGGTTATTAGAACTTTCCTGATTCAGGATATCTCCCGCAGATATCAAGCAGTTCTTTTACCGGCCTATATTTACTGGCCAATAGGTCAAAACGGGTAAAAACAGGGTAAGTTAGCACCTAAAAAAAGGCATAATAAAAACCATTGGAATGTTGAAATTCCAATGGTTTGAGGGTGGAGCGGATGATGGGAATCGAACCCACAACTTCAGCTTGGGAAGCTGAGGTTTTGCCACTAAACTACATCCGCACTGATAATCATTTTATCAAAAAAAATATATAAAATCAAGAGCGGGGAGGACCTTTACGCAGTTAAGAAAAAACTATAGAATTCTTAATATTTAATCCGTTGTCCGCCGCCGCTGCCTATGTTACAATAGCGTCGGACAGGGGGATAAAAAACAGAAGGGATCAGGCAGAATATTTTTCAGGAGATGATAAAGTGAACAACGATAAGGACAGCAGCATTGAAAGAGCAATAAGCGAAAGAAGAAGAAAAAGACAGAAGGCCAGGAGGAAGAAAAAGCATGTAAGGGTGCTTTTAGCGGTTTTCTGCTGCGTTCTGGCGGCCACCTGCGCTATAGGAGCAGCGGCGCGATTTTCCACAAAGGTTTACAAAAACGATGAGGAGTTCAGAGAATACGCGGAGCTTACCATGGAAAAAAGCCCTTTTAAAATGAAGGGAGAAACGGAAAAGGTTTATGAGTACGGCTCCCCTATATCCTATGCGGCTGATTTTGAAAGGACAGATGATGAGAGAATAGCTGAATTCAGAGATAACAGAATAGCTCAGATAAGAAGCGAGTTTAACGCGAGAAAATCCGGAGAAGAGGCGGAAAGAAAAGAGAAAAACGCCGAAAACAGCAGATACGAGCCTCCAAAAGAGGCGCTCATAGTAAACTCCGCCGTATATGAGTCGGATAACGGAGCTGTCAGCCTGGCTATATATTACAGCGATAACGAAGAATCGGAATCGGAAAAGGACATGAAGAGACTCTCCTCAAGTATAGAGACGTATGTCTTTTCCGCAAAAACAGGCCTTCAGCTGAGGCCCGTTCAGGTCTTTGAGGAAAATTACAGAGAAAAATGCTCCAGGTATTTTACGGAGTATTTTGAAAAGACCTACAGCAAGGAGGAGCTGGCGAAAGGGTGGAAGGAGTATCTTACGCCGGAGGAGGGTAATTTCAACAAGTACATAATGACAAAGGGATCCGTGGTATTTTTCTTTGACGAAGGCACCGTGCTTAAAAAATCAAGGGGCGTGGTCAAGGCGAAGATCTCCAATGAGCTGATGTCTTCGGAGAGAAGAAAGTCAGTAATAGAAAGATACATAACAGCGGACAGGCCCATGGTGGCCATTACATATGACGACGGCCCGGCAGGGAGCAGCGAGACCAGAATTCTTGACTGTCTGGAAAAAAACGGAGCGGTAGCCACATTCTTTTACTGCGGCAGCAGAGTATCATCAAATCCCGGACAGATTAAAAGAGCTTATAATATAGGCTGTGAGATAGGAAATCATACCTGGAGCCATCCCAAGCTCACAAGCCTTACGGACGCTCAGGTAAAGGAAGAGCTGGTAAAGACCAACGAAGCCGTAAAGGCGGCATGCGGGGCTTATCCTACGGTCTTCAGGCCAAGCTACGGGGCTACAAACGATACTGTAAACAGCATAGCCGGTATGCCGGTGATAATGTGGTCCATAGATACTCTTGACTGGAAGTCAAAGGATCCTCAGAAGATTTTCGATTCGGTAGTAAAGAACAAAAAGCTCGACGGCAGTATAATACTTCTTCATTCCATACATGACGCCACAGCGGAAGCAACTGAAAAAATAGTGCCGTGGCTGACGCAAAACGGGTATCAGACGGTCACTGTCAGCGAGCTGATTAAATATAAAAAGGGGGAAGCTCCTCAGAACGGTAAAATATACTATTAAGAAAAATCTGACAAAATCATATAGTAAAATAAACTATAGTATTTATGTCAGGCATATGGTATAATACTACTATTCTTTGAACGGGGTGGAAATTATGTTAATAACAAGACGAAGCGATTATGCTATGAGAATATGTCGAGTCCTTCGCGATGGAAAAGTTCATAATGTCCGGGAGATATGCGATAAGGAAGAAATTCCAAGGGCATTTGCCTACAAGATACTGCGGGAGCTGGAGATGGCGGATCTTGTCAAGTCGGAAAGGGGCAATCAGGGAGGCTACTATCTGAACAAGCCTCTCGAGGATCTGACCATCTATGATGTGGTAAGCATAACAGAGGGAGATCTTTCCATAATTCACTGTATGAAAGAGGAATGCAACAGAAATCCGGAAAGTATGCCATGCAAGGTTCATAAGGAGATAGAACGCATACAGAACCTTCTGGAAAAGGAATTAAAGAAAAAGACCATCGCGGATATAATGGATGAATAAAGTAAATTCTTATAAGTGAGCGCGAAAGAAAAATGGACGGAACACATTGTGTATTCAATGGTTTCGCCCATTTTTGCTGTTCCTTTATTTATTTCTTTTCTCCTCTCAGCTTTTCCAGGGCTTCTTTCATATCCTCGGGAAGAGGGGCTTTCAGGCGGAGCCGTTCTCCCGTAATGGGATGGGTAAAGGAAAGGGCTGCCGCGTGAAGAGCCTGTCTGTCAATGAGAAGCGGGCTCAGCCCTCCGTAGAGCCAGTCGCCGGCCACAGGATGGCCTATATGGGACATATGAACCCTTATCTGATGAGTTCTTCCCGTTTCCAGAAGAAGCTCCGCCAGTGTATAGCCGCCGGAGAAGGGGCTTTTTTCAAAACGCTCCAGCACTCTGTAATGAGTTACTGAGGGGGCGCCTCCTTCCATAACGCCTCTGGCAACGTTTTCCGGATCAGGTCTTCCTATGGGAAGATCCACCGTGCCGGAGGGCTCCTCAATGATTCCCTTCAGAATGGCTGTATATCGCTTTTCCACGGAGTTTTCTCTCATCTGCCTGGTGTAGTCGTTCTGACAGTAGGAATTTTTGGCCACCACAAGAAGCCCCGAGGTATCCATGTCGAGGCGGTTGACAAACCTTATTTTAAAGGACTGACCGGTTTTTTCCATATAATTCATAAGCCCGTTGGCAACGGTGCCTGTCGGATGTCCCCTGGTGGGATGCACTATGAGGCCGGGCTGTTTGTTTATTATGAGAAGGTCGTCATCCTCAAACACGGGGAAAAGAGGTATGGGCTCAGGAGTGAAGCCGCTTTTTTCCTCCGGAAGGAGAACCTCTATAACATCTCCCTCCCCGGGCTTTATCCAGCTTTCTCTTTTTTCACCGTTAAGGGTAATGAGCTTCTGTTTTTTTATTTTGTTTCTGAGACGGGAGGAAAATTCGAAATGCTCCCTTACTATATCCTTAAGCTCAAGGCCCAGGTCCTGAGATGTGACTGTGTACTTAAATCTGGCCATTTAAAATCCTTTCTACAGGAACTTGGTCTTCACCTTATTCCAGAAGTCGTAGTTTTTAAAGCGGAGAAGACGCACCGAGGTGTCGGAAACCTCAACCTTTATATCCTTAACATCTGTGTAGCCTGTCTCTATTCCGTCGTTGGTTATAAATATACAGTTCTCCTGGTGCTCCGGAACAACTCCCAGGGAAAGGTCCGCGGGCAGAAGGATGCTGGAGGTAAAGGATCTGTAGGCAGTGGTGTTCATGGGAGCCATGGGAGTAACCTGAAGGAGCTTGAGCCTGGGGTCGGCTATGGAGCCTCCAAGTGAATAATTATAGGCTGTGCTTCCCGCTGAGGTGGCTACCAGTATACCGTCGCCGCTGAATTTTTCTATAGGGACTCCGTCTATGGAAATATACAGGTGTACGGAATAGGAGTGACGTCCCTTTATGACTATTTCGTTGAGCCCCAGGTGACGGCTCTGTCTGCCGTGACGGTCCGTTACGGTGGCGAGAACCGTGTTAAGGGTCTGAATGGAGTATTCTCCCTTTCCGTAGTCGGAGATGAAGCTGTCCATGCTTTCGGGAGAAATCTCCTGGAAAAAGCCCAGATGCCCCGTATTGACTCCGATTATAGGGCACTGGGGAAAATCAAGGGTATGAACGGCCTCGAGAAAGGTTCCGTCTCCTCCGACGCATATTATAAGCTCAGTCTCGTGGGAAAAGGAGTCGGTTACTTTATAGCCTGCATCCGTAAGCTTTCCCGCCAGGTGGGCCCGTGTTTTTTCCGATATTTCCGTGTGATTTGTAAAAATGTTAATGGATCCGGTTTTTTTCATCTATATCAGCCTTTCAAACTCATCCAGAAGATCGTTAAATTTCTTCATGGCCTTTTCCACAGGAGCGGGAGAGCTCATATCCACACCGGCTATTTTAAGCAGCTCTATAGGATAATCGGATTCTCCCGTCTTCAGGAACTCAATATACCTTTCGGCGGCAGGCTTTCCCTCTGTAAGTATTTTCTGGGAAATGGCCGTGGCCGCCGAATATCCGGTGGCGTATTTGTAAACATAAAAGGCGTTGTAGAAGTGAGGTATACGGGCCCACTCGTACTTTATGGTATCGTCCTTTTCAACGGCGGGACCGTAATACTTGCTGTTTAAGGCCTCATATTCATTGCACATCCATTCAGCTGTAAGAACACGGCCGTCCTCTATGGCCCTGTGGGTCATATCCTCAAATTCGGCGAACATGGTCTGTCTGAAGAGCGTTGTTCTGAAGGCCTCAAGGTGCATGTTTATGAGATATTTCCTCATTTGGGGCTCCTTCTCCTTTTCCAGAAGGTACGCCATGAGCAGGGACTCGTTTACAGTGGAGGCTACCTCCGCGGTAAATATGGAATGGCTGCCGTATATATAAGGCTGGGCCTGTCTTGTGTAGCTGGAGTGCATGGAATGGCCCATTTCATGTACTATGGTGAACACATCCTGCAGTGTGTCGGTGTAGTTTAAAAGTATATAAGGAAAGCTGTCGTAGCTTCCGAAGCTGTAGGCTCCGCTTGTCTTGCCCAGGTTTTCGTAGACATCTATCCAGCCCTGGGAAATACCCTCGTTCATTCTGGAGATGTACTCGCTTCCCAGAGGAGAGAGACTGTCTCTCATAATGTCCAGGGCCTCCTCATATGGAATGTCCCTTTCGGGAATTTTTATGAGGGGTACATACATGTCGTACATAAAGAGGCTTTCCACGCCCAGAAGCTTTTTTCGAAGCTGTGTGTACCTGTGCATGGCGGGAAGATTATCGTTTACTGTTTTTACGAGATTATCGTATACATCCGCCGGAATATTGTCTCCCGAAAGGGCGGCCTCCCTCGATGAAGGATACTTTCTCAGACGGGAGGTTACCACATCGGTTCTGGTGTTGTAGCTGTATGCCGAGGATATGGTGTTTATGAGCCCCTTATAGGCGGCGTACATGGAGTTGTAGGCCGCTTCTCTTACATTTCTGTCATGGCTTTCCATAAATTTGACGTAGCTTCCGTGTGTCAGCTGAACCTCGCTGCCATCCTCGTCCTTTATGGGGTCGAACTTTATGTCGGCGTTGTTGAGCATGGTGAATATATCGTTTGTGGCTCCTGTTATTTCACTCATCTGAGCCATAAGGCTTTCCTCCGCCTCGGAGAGGACGTGAGCCTTCTGCCGCAGAGTATCCTCTATGGCGAACCTGTACTCCTCAAGCTCCTCAGAGGAGTCCAAAAATGTGCGGATATCCTCTTCGGGAAGGGAAAGAAGCTCAGGGGTGAAAAAGGACATGGACGCGGATACGGCGGCTATTACGGCGCTGCATTTGTCCGACATGGCCTGGTATCTGCTTTGGGCGTTATCCTCGTCTCTTCTCATTCTGGCGTATACATATATTTTCTCAAGGCTTCGCCATATTCCGTCTCTTTCCCTGAAGGCGGAAAGAAGAGCCTCAGCGCTTTCTCCCAGATGTCCCGAGTACCTTTCGCAAAAGGCGGCCGCCTGCTTTTTTATATCCTCCAGATCATAGTCAATGGAAGATTCGTCGGATATCATGGCTTCGATGTTCCACTTGTATTTTTTATCAATCTCATTTCTCTTTTTCAGTCTTTTGGAATCCATATTTCCCTCCGTAATGAATTTACTTTGAAAGTTCCATAAGGTATAATAATATACTGGCTATAAGGATTATACCACAAATGGAAAGGATTATCACAGTAATGGACAACAGACCCATAGGTTTTTTCGACTCCGGGCTCGGAGGACTCACATGTATACCGTATCTCATGGAAAAGCTCCCCAGCGAAAAGATAATTTATTTCGGGGACACGGCCAGAACTCCTTACGGATCAAAGGCTGTCAGAACAATTAAAAGCTTTTCCATGGAAATCGCAGATTTTCTCGTTAAAAATCACGTGAAAATGATAGTCATCGCCTGTAATACCGTAAGCGCCACATGTCTTGAGGATCTGCGAAGGAGGTTTCCGGAAATACCTGTTCTGGGAATAATAGAGCCGGCGGCGCGTCAGGTGTCAGCGGAGTGTACAGAGGAAAGCCGCCTGGGAATAATAGGAACCAAGGTGACAATAGAGAGCGGAGCCTATGAGAAATCCATAAGAAAATACAATCCTGAT
This sequence comes from Candidatus Allocopromorpha excrementigallinarum, assembly GCA_018714925.1. GTDB lineage: Bacteria > Bacillota > Clostridia > Peptostreptococcales > Anaerovoracaceae > Lentihominibacter > Lentihominibacter excrementigallinarum. The sequence goes on along the minus strand of DVMP01000095.1, from coordinate 23,955 downwards.
ATTAAAATATATGAGACGCCGTGTCCGGCCTTTGTTCCTCTTATTGAGGAGGGAATAATAGAAAACGATATAATGGATCTTACCATAAAGTACTATATGGATGATTTCATAGAGAAGAATTCCATAGATACGGTGATACTGGGATGCACTCACTATCCTCTGATCAGCGGAAACATAGAGAGAATCTATCCGGGCATAAGGATAATCAATCCCTCCAGTGTAATAGCGGGGAGCATAGAGCAGGTTTTAAGGGAAAGGGACATGCTGGCGGGGGCCTCCTCCATAAAAAATGTTTTTTACGCCAGCGACCTTTCGGAAAACTTTGTAAACATGATAGATTATATATTTAAAGAAAAGGATGATGACAGAAAGGTCAGGTTCCTTAATTTTGATCTTGAAAGGATGGAAGAGGATGGATATAAATGAACTTCTGGAATATCTGGATATTGAAGAACCTTCGCAGTTTGAATACTTTGAGACCATGGCGGATCTGGCGGAAAGCGAGGAATATATGGATCCGGAGACTCTGTTTCCTCTCTTTGATGGGGCTGATGGAGAAACTGTAGCCCGGCTTACGGAGGATTATTTTGAAGATATACTGGAGGGTCTGCCTGAAAACTCGGGAGAGATATTTTCTCTCCTTCATCAGATAAAGCTGGCTCTTACAGGCCTTATTGCAAACAGCGGGGATGAGAGCGATATCAGAAGGTTCGCGGAGGAATTCTCAAGGTTCAGAAACTGGTATTCCATAACCTCCGATGTGGAGCTTGTATCTGAGGAAACAGGTGAAAGGCTCCACCACAGCTTAAGGGATGCCGTAACAGCCTCGCGCCTTGAAAAGCTGGGAGGTGAAAAGTACAGATATGATTTTGAAAACGCTCTTGAGTATGAGCTTGACGGATATACAGTGTCTGTAGCGGAGCTTATGGCCGCTGAGGATGAAAACAGAGGAACCATAGTCTTTGATCCTGAAGAGGACAGGGAAGAGGAGTAATGAAGGAAAGACGGCTGGGCGTCGTCAGCGTCGCCCTTATGTGCACCGGCACCCTTATGGGAGCGGGATTCGCCTCGGGAAGAGAAATATGGCAGTTTTTCGGCATCTTCGGAGAAGACGGGGCCAAAGGCCTCGTAATAACGGGGATACTTTTTGTGCTGGTAAGCGCCATGACCGGCGTTATAGCCAGGTTCAAGGGCTCCAACGATATGGGAAGGGTGGTAGTGCCCTTTGAAAGCAGGAGACTTGAGTCGGCGACAGGCTGGTTTATGGCGGCCATGCTCTACATAGTGCTGGTGGTCCTCTCAGCGGCCGGAGGATCTCTTCTTTCACAGCAGACGGGGCTTCCCGGAGCGGCTGGAGGAGCGGCTGTAGCCGCCCTTGTGGCTTTTACGGTGCTGGGAGGCTTTCATCGCGTTTCAGGAGTTTTCAGAATACTGATGCCCCTGCTGGTTACGGCCCTTGTAGCTGCCTGTATTATGACACTTACAATGTCTCTTGCTCCGGCCTGGGAAAGGGCAGCTCCCGCTCCCAGCCCTCTGGCTCCCGACAGCCTCCTTTCGGCCGTTGTCTATGCGTCTTATAATATACTGGCCATTATTCCCATAGCGGCTACGGCGGCAGTTAACGCCAAAAGCACCGCTCACGCTGTGGCGGGCTCGGCTCTGGGAGGAGTCTTCCTCTTTGTACTGGCTTTTCTCCTTTATATGGCCGTATCTGTGGACAGAGGCTTTTCTCAGGCAATGGACATGCCTATGCTGGGATACACGGCGAGGATATCGGCGCCGGTAAATATAATATTCACCTTTGTGCTCATGTTTGCCATATACGCGTCAGCGGCAAGTAATTTTTACGGCTTTACAACCAAGCTGAAGGAAACCCCTCATAAAAGGAAGAAGATAATCGCCGCGGCGGCGGCAGGGTTTCTGCTGGGACTTATGGGCTTTAAAAACGCTGTGGCGGTGCTTCTTCCGGCGGAAGGCTTTGTGGGAATAATAATCATCATTATGCTGACGTGGAATTTCCTGCTTGTTATGAAAAAGAAAAAGGAGGGGACGCTTATGAAGGAAGGAAAAAAACTCAATACTCCTGAAGATATAGATCTTTTCGACATATTCGAGGGCTTCGACAGATTTGCTTTTCCCGGAAACATCCACAGGGTCACAGGCGGTCACGGAGGAGAGGCTCTGCTTATAGCAGGAACGGAGAAGACGGCTCTTTTAGACTGCGGTATGGCCTTCTGCGGGAAAATAACTGTGGAAAATACAAAGAGGGTCCTTTCAGAGCAGGGGAGAGAGAATCTGGATATGGTTTTTTTAAGCCATTCCCATTACGATCACATAGGAGCTCTTCCCTTTATACGAAAGGCCTTTCCTGAGACAGTGGTATACGGAAGCGCTCACTGCAGAGACATACTCGTAAGGCCCAATGCCAGGAGGCTGATGAAGGATCTTGGGACATCAGCCAGAGATCTTTACATGCCGGAGAGCAAAGAAGAAATTCCAACAGACGGACTTGAGGTAGATGTGGTTCTAAAGGATGGAGACGCGGTATCTCTGGGAGAGGAGACTGTCAGAGCTATGGAAACAAAGGGACATACTGACTGCTCCATGAGCTATGCCCTTGAGCCTTTAAGACTGCTTTTTACCAGTGAAAGCACCGGACTGCTGGAGGCTGCCGATTATGTGCATACCCCTGTGCTTAAAAGCTTCGGCGACGCCGTGGCTTCCGCCGAAAAATGCAGAAAATATGACGCTTCGTATATATGTCTTCCTCATTTTGGAATGATTCCCGAGAATATGAACAGAAAGTACTGGGATATGCTGGAGGAAGCAATAGATGAAAAGCTTGGTTTTATAGCCTCCATGAAAAAAGAAGGGCTGAGTGAAGAGGAGATGCTGGAAAGGTACGCGGAAAGGTACTGGACTCCGGAAAAGGAAAAGGAGCAGCCTAAGGAGGCCTATATGATAAATTCCGCCAGTGTAATAAAGGCTGCTCTCAGATACCTTGAAGATTGATATATGAGAAACAATGGGATATACTTAAGAAAAAAGAAAGGCAGGGGAGTTTAATGAGAGTTCTGGCGGTTATAGACATGCAGAAGGATTTTATCGACGGAGTCCTCGGCACTAAGGAGGCGGCGGCAATAGTTCCCTCTGTAATGAAAAAGATAGAGGAATACAGACAAAGAGGAGACATGGTGATCTTTACAAGAGATACTCATCATGAGGATTATCTTGATACCCGGGAGGGCAGAAAGCTGCCTGTCCCTCACTGTATAGAGGGAAGCGAAGGCTGGAAAATCTGGCCTGATATAGACACGGAGGGGAGCCTTATTATAGACAAGCCTTCATTCGGATCTCCCGAGCTGGCGGCCCTTCTTCAGAAGAAAAACCGTCAGGAGCCTCTTGAGGGAATAGAGCTGATAGGGCTGTGTACCGATATATGCGTTATCTCCAACGCCATAATGATAAAAAACAGTCTGCCTGAGACAGAGGTCTCGGTGGATCCTCTGTGCTGCGCGGGAGTTATGCCTGAAACCCACCATAACGCCCTCAAGGCCATGAGCATGTGTCAGATAGATATAAAAAGCAAAGGAGAGGAAAAATGAGCTTTAATGCTGATAAGGTAAAGGATGATATAGTCAGGTGGATAAGGGAATGGTTTGAGACAAACGGAAAGGACTGCAGGGCGGTGGTAGGCCTTTCGGGAGGAAAGGACAGCTCTGTTGTGGCGGCTCTGTGCGTTGAGGCTCTGGGAAGGGAAAGAGTACTGGGAGTCCTTATGCCTAACGGCGAGCAGTTTGATATAGACGTATCCCATAAGCTGGCTGAGCATCTGGGTATAGAGAGCATGGTGGTAAATATTAAGGACGCCTACGAAGGTATTGTGGGGGAGCTTAAAAAACATTTCGACGCATTTGAGGGACAGGCAAAGGTAAATCTTCCTCCGCGGCTGAGAATGGCGGCTCTTTACGCTGTGTCTCAGAGCGTCAACGGCAGAGTGGCCAACACCTGCAATCTGTCGGAGGACTGGGTTGGATACGCCACCAGATACGGAGACGGAGCCGGAGATTTCAGCCCTCTTTCCAATCTGACGGTACAGGAGGTGAAGGCGGTGGGAAGAAGCCTGGGGCTTCCTGATATGTTTGTGGAAAAGGTTCCCATTGACGGTCTCTGCGGTCTTACAGATGAAGACAATCTGGGATTCACCTATGCTGTTCTCGACAGATATATAAGGGAAGGTGTGTGCGAGGACGAGGAAACCAAAAAGAAGATAGACAGGATGCATAAGGCCAACCTATTTAAGCTTCAGCCTATGCCGGTATTTCCCTATAAACCGGAGTAGTATTATGATAATGGAAGGAGAGTGAAGGTATCGTGAAAAAGGTGGAAATAATATCGGGAAGCTATCGTTTTGAGGGTGAGCTTCTTGAGGACAAGGCTCCGGAAACATGCAGGGTCTTTGAGGAGATGCTTCCCTTAAAGAGCAGCTTTATCCATGTGAGATGGAGCGGAGAGGGAATATGGATACCTTACGGGGACACACGTACAGGCCTTGACTATGAAAATCATATTACCTATCCCGCCGCGGGAGAAATGCTCCTTTATCCGGGCGGCATAAGCGAGATGGAGATAATAATGTCCTACGGAAGATGTCAGTTTGCCTGTCAGTACGGGACTCTGGCGGGAAATCACTTCCTTACAATTACAGAAGGGCGTGAGAAGCTGTACGAATTCGGAAGAAAGGTTCTCTACGAGGGAGCTCAGGACATAGAGATAAGGCTTATATAACCGTAAGCATCCGCCGCCCTGCGGCAGCCCTTTACATATGAAAGATATAAATGCGTTCTGGGGAAAACCCAGGGCGTATTTTTTATGTACGCGGAAGCCTGTGAATAAATGTAAAATGTTTTACATAGATTTTACATATCCAAGATTTTGCATTTAACATTCCGTATCTATAATACGAATCGTACAAACGGGCAAGATAAAAGTACATAATCAAATCAAAAGATAGGAGAATTAAGAAGATGAAAAAAAGCAAACTTACTAAACTCATTACTGTTGGCTTATCAGCCATCATGATCTTCACTCTCGCAAGCTGCGGCGGCGGCGACAGCAGCGAAGGAGAAGACATCACTGTAATCTCCCGTGAGGAAGGATCCGGAACAAGAGATGCCTTCACAGAGCTGACAGGCGTTCTTGAGGACGATGTTGACAGAACTGTTGACACTGCTGAGATATCCAACAGCACGTCTGTAGTTATTCAGTCTGTAGCAGGCAACACAGCGGCTATCGGATATATCTCCCTGGGATCCCTTGACGACACTGTAAAGGCTGTAACAGTTGATGGAGTAGAGGCTACTGTAGATAACGTAAAGAGCGGCGACTACGCTCTTCAGAGACCTTTTAACATCGTAACGAACGGAGAGGTTTCAGAGCTGGCTCAGGATTTCATCAACTACATTATGAGCTCAGACGGTCAGGCTGTTATTGAAGAGGAAGGATATATCAGCGTTAATGAGGATGCTGAGCCTTATTCAGGCAGCGGCATGTCAGGAACAGTTACTCTGGCGGGATCAACTTCAGTATCACCTGTAATGGAAGTTCTGGCAGACAGATATAATGAAATAAACCCTGACGCTGTAATAGAGATTCAGCAGACCGGTTCAGGCGCGGGAATCCAGAGCACTATCGAAGGAGCATGCGACATAGGTATGGCTTCAAGAGCTCTTGAGGACGAAGAGGCAAGCCAGGGACTGGAAAGCCAGGAGATAGCCCTCGACGGAATAGCCGTAATAGTAAATAACGAGAACAGCGTTGAGAATCTTACAACTGAGCAGATAATGCAGATATTCATCGGTGAGATCACCAACTGGGCAGACGTTGCGGCTGAATAGCAGTCAATCAAAGAATCAACTGCAGAATGTAGAAAGCTTAATAGGTACAGAAAATGCGACATTATAAAGAAGACGTCATGAAGGTGGTATTCCTAGTGACAGCGTGTGTGTCCATAATGGCAGTAATACTGATATGTGTGTTCTTATTCGCAAGCGGCGTACCGGCCATAAAGGAAATCGGTTTTACCGATTTCCTTCTTGGCGATTCATGGAAACCTAATCAGGATCTGTATGGGATCTTCCCAATGATAGTGGGAAGCATATACGTTACGGCGGGAGCCATAATCATAGGAGTGCCCATCGGCATACTCTGCGCTGTCTTCATGGCCAGATACTGTCCAAAGGGACTTTACAGAATACTTAAACCTGCCATAGAGCTGCTGGCGGGAATACCATCCATAGTATACGGATTTTTCGCCCTGATGGTAATAGTGCCTATGGTGCAGGACACTCTTGGAGGAAGCGGAAAATGTCTGCTGACAGCTTCGGTTCTTCTGGGAATAATGATACTTCCTACGATAATAGGCGTTGCGGAATCCAATATAAGAGCGGTACCGGAACAGTACTACGAAGGGGCTCTGGCACTGGGAGCCACCAAGGAAAGAAGTATATTCAAGACAGTTCTTCCCGCGGCTAAAATGGGAATTTTAGCGGGAGTTATACTGGGAATAGGAAGAGCCATCGGCGAGACCATGGCCGTTGTAATGATATGCGGCAACCAGGCCATAATGCCTGAAAGCATAACATCAGGGGTAAGAACCCTTACGGCCAATATAGTTCTTGAAATGGGCTATGCTTCGGGACTTCATAGAGAAGCCCTCATTGCCACGGCAGTAGTGCTCTTCGTTTTCATACTCATAATAAACCTTTCGTTTATGGCACTTAAGAGGAGGGCTGAGTAATGAAAAAAAACAGAAAGGAAACATTCAGACAGAACTGGAATATGTATAAGAGAAAGCCCGGTTCCCTGATAATGCTTATACTTATACTTCTTTCGGTGGCCGTTACCATAGGAGTGCTGCTCCTGCTTATAGGATATATACTTATAAACGGAATACCTAACATAAAGCCGGAGCTCTTTGCCTGGGAATTCAGCACCGACAATATGTCCATGATGCCGGCTATAGTGAGCACAGTTTATATGACGGCTCTGTCTCTGCTCATGGCTGTTCCCATCGGTATATTTTCCGCTATACACCTGACGGAATACGCTAAAAAATCAAGTAAGCTGGTAAAGGTAATAAGGACCACTACGGAAACATTGTCAGGCATACCTTCCATAGTGTACGGCCTGTTCGGATATCTGATGTTTGTTATTACACTGGGCTGGAGCTATTCTCTCATAGCGGGCGCCGTAACTCTGTCCATAATGATTCTTCCTCTTATAATCAGAACCACCGAGGAGGCGCTCATGTCTGTTCCTGACTCCTACAGAGAGGGAAGCTTCGGGCTGGGAGCCGGGAAGCTGTATACGGTGTTCAGACTTATTCTGCCCTGTGCGGTACCCGGCATACTGGCAGGCGTGATCCTGGCAATAGGCAGAATAGTAGGCGAAAGCGCGGCCCTTATATTTACCGCCGGCACTGTGGCTCAGGTACCGGGAAGCATCTTTGATTCGGCGAGAACTCTTTCGGTACATATGTACGCCCTCCTTTCAGAAGGACTTTATACGGAAGAGGCTTACGCCACGGCAGTAGTGCTCCTGGTTCTTGTTATAGGCATTAACGCTTTATCCAGCTTTATAGCTAAAAAATTAGCAACGAGGTAACGAAATGGACAAATATACGATAGAAAATCTTGAACTTTTTTACGGAGATTTTAAAGCCTTAAAGGGAATAAACCTTAATATAAAGGAAAATGAAATAACCGCCTTTATAGGGCCTTCCGGCTGCGGAAAATCCACGCTGCTTAAGACCCTTAACAGGATGAACGACCTTGTGGAGGGATGCCGCATAACGGGGAAGGTCCTTCTTGACGGAGAAGACATATACGGCAACATAGATATAAACCTGCTGAGAAAAAGGGTGGGCATGGTTTTCCAGAAGCCAAACCCTTTTCCCATGAGCGTTTACGACAACGTGGCCTACGGGCCGAGAACCCATGGCATTCGTTCCAGAGGAAAGCTGGATGAGATAGTGGAAAAGTCTCTGAGAGACGTGGCTATATGGGATGAGGTTAAGGACCGCCTTAAAAAAAGCGCTCTCGGTCTTTCGGGAGGACAGCAGCAGAGACTGTGCATAGCCAGGGCCCTGGCAGTTGAGCCTGAGGTAATTCTCATGGATGAGCCCACCTCGGCTCTTGACCCTATTTCCACTTCGAAAATAGAGGATCTTGCCATTGAGCTCAAAGAAAAGTATACTATAATAATAGTAACTCATAATATGCAGCAGGCGGCCAGGATTTCCGACAAGACGGCGTTTTTTCTCCTGGGGGAAATGGTTGAATTCGACAAGACGGAAACGCTCTTTTCGGTTCCGAAGGATAAGAGAACAGAAGATTATATTACAGGGAGGTTTGGCTGATGCGTATCAAATTCGAAGAACAGCTTGAACAGCTTAACGTTATGCTCATAGATATGGGCGCTTTATGTGAGGAGGCCATAACATACGCGGTAAAGGCCTTTAACGAGGGCAGCGATGAAATGCGCCAGATGACTTTTGATACGGACAAGGTCATAGACGTAAGGGAAAGAGAGATAGAAAATCTCTGTCTCAAGCTTCTGCTTCAGCAGCAGCCTGTAGCCAGGGATCTGAGGCTTATATCATCCGCGCTGAAAATGATATCCGACATGGAGAGAATCGGCGATCAGGCCTATGATATAGCGGAGATAACAAAAACAATAGAAAAAAATGAAGACAGAGTATGCGAGGAGCATATAGCTCTTATGGCGGAGACTGCCGTGGAAATGGTAACGGGAAGCGTCGATTCATTTGTGAAGAGAGATACGGACCTGGCAAATCTGGTTATATCAAAAGACGACAGAGTAGATGATCTCTTTATAAAGGTAAAGGATGATCTTATAAGCATGGTGACTGAGGACAGGTCCAGAGGCGAGTATTTTGTGGACATACTGATGATAGCCAAATATCTGGAAAGAATAAGCGATCACGCTGTCAATATCGCCGAGTGGGTTATATTCTCGGTTACGGGGAAACACGTGGAAGAAGAATAAGTTAAAAAGGGAAGTATCATGATCTATTTTCTTGAGGATGACAACAACATAAGGAATTTTGTGATATACGCGCTCAACAATACGGGAATGAACGCCAAGGGCTTTGAAACTCCGGAGGTTTTCTGGGAAGCTATGAAAAAGGAGCTCCCCGATCTTCTGCTTCTGGACATTATGCTGCCGGGTGAGGATGGGCTTTCCGTTCTTGAAAAGCTGAGAAAGGGAAGTGAAACCAAGGACCTTCCCATTATAATGCTTACGGCCAAGGGCACCGAGTACGACAAGGTGCTGGGACTGGACAGCGGAGCTGACGATTATATATCAAAGCCCTTCGGCACAATGGAGCTCATATCGAGGATCAAGGCTCTTCTCAGAAGAACCGGAAAAGACGATACTCCTATAGAATACAGAAAGGGAGAGCTGTACCTGTGTCCGTCTAAGCATGTGGTAAAGGTGGGAGACCGTGAAATAACTCTCACACTGAAGGAGTTCGAGCTTCTCTGTATACTCTTTGAAAACGAGGGGATGGTTCTTACAAGAGACGAAATCCTTACAAAGGTGTGGGGATACGAGTTCGACGGCGAGAGCAGGACGGTGGATGTTCATATAAGGACACTGCGCTCCAAGCTGGGAGACGCCGGAAAATTCATAGAGACTGTAAGAGGCCTGGGATATAAAATAGGAGGAAGCGATGACCAGAAAAATATTTAAGAGCATAACGTCTGTATCCGCGGCAGTACTCCTCATATGCGTATTATGTATATCCTATGTGCTTTACGGTTATTTCGGGGATATAATAGAGAACGAACTGAGAACGGAGGCCAGACTTGTTGCGGCAGGCATGGAGACGGGTGATTCATATCTTGAAAACGTGAGGGAAACCCGGAACAGAATAACCGTAATCGACGAGGACGGCACCGTGCTCTTTGACAATAAGGCGGAAGCCTCATCCATGGACAATCACGGAGACAGGGAAGAGGTACGGGAGGCCTTTGAAAGAGGCGAAGGCTCCAGCGCCAGATATTCCGACACCTTCGCCACAAAGACCATATACTACGCTGTTGAGACCGATCAGGGAGATGTTGTAAGAGTCGCTCAGGATCAGAGCATGGCCATGCTTCTTCTGGAGGGTATCATAAGGCCTTTTGTAGTAATACTCATAGCGGTCATAATACTTTCCCTGATATTCTCAAGGATAATCTCCAGGAGAATAGTGGCGCCGATTAACGAAATGGATCTCAGCGATAAGGAGGCTGTCGAGCCGTATCCTGAGCTGGCTCCGCTTATGACTAAAATTCACCAGCAGAACAGACATATAGACGCTCAGATGGTTGAAATGGAGCGTCGTCAGAGAGAATTTAAAACCATAACGGAAAACATGAGCGAGGGATTTCTCCTGGTTGACAGCAACATGGAGATCCTGTCCTACAACTCAGCGGCTCTTAAGCTTCTGGGAAGCGAGGATGTGGAGGATCCTCATACAGCCTTTGAGCTTAACAGAAGCAAGGGCTTCAGAAAGGCAGTTGAGGAAGCCCTTAAGGGAAGACACAGCCAGGAGCCTCTTGAAACGGAAAACAACTACTACAATATAATTGCCAATCCTGCCCTGGAAAACGACAAGGTGGTAGGCGCCGTAATAATAATAGTGGATGTTACCGAGAAGGAGCAGCGCGACAAGCTGAGAAGAGAGTTCACCTCCAATGTTTCCCATGAGCTCAAAACTCCTCTTACCACCATATACGGAGTGTCTGATATGATGGCGGAGGGAATAGTGAAGCAGGGAGACGTAAAGGCCTTCGGCAAAAACATAAAGGACGAGTCGGGCAGAATGATCAGTCTCATAGACGATATTATCAAGCTGTCCATGCTGGACGAGGATTCAGTTCAGGAAGAGGAGGCGGCCCGTATAAATATGTTCGCCGTAGCCGACGAGGTTATCAAGCGCCTTCAGACAACAGCCGACAGCAGGAAGGTGAAGCTTAATCTCAAGGGTGAGGACACCTATGTAAAGGGAGTTCCTTCCCTCTGTGATGAGATAATCTATAATCTTTGCGAAAACGCCATAAAATACAATAAGGAAGAAGGAAGGGTGACTATTTCCGTAATGAAGGAGGCTGACGAGGCTGTCATTACCGTAGAGGACACGGGAATAGGAATTCCGGCAGAATACAGAGACAGAGTATTTGAAAGATTTTTCAGAGTGGATAAAAGCCATTCCTCCAATGTGAGCGGCACAGGACTGGGACTTTCCATAGTCAAGCACGCGGTGCTCCATATGGGAGGAAAGCTGGAGCTGGAAAGCACGGAGGGGGCCGGAACAAAAATAACCGTCCGTCTTCCCGCCGAATAATCGAAAAGCCTGATTTTGATTTGATAATATAGGAAATGAGAGCCTCGGAATTAATTTTCCGGGCTCTCATTTTTGCAGTATTCGAAGACTATTCGTATTTCGTTACTATTATACTTGAGTTTTGCCCGCCAAAGCCCAGGGCGTTTGACATGGCTGTTTTTACGGAAGCCTTTCTCGGTCCCTCAGGAACAAAATCAAGGTCGCACTGAGGATCCGGAGTCTTGTAGTTAAGAGTAGGAGGAATGGTTCCCGTCTCTATTGCCTTTATGCAGGCGATGACCTCCGTTATGCCTCCGGCTCCCATAAGATGGCCGGTATTGGCCTTTGTGGAGCTTACAGGCGGTATGAATTCTTCCTTCCCTTCATACAGGGTTTTTATGGCCTTTACCTCTATGGGATCTCCAAGAGGTGTGGAGGTGCCGTGAGCGTTGATGTAATCAATATCCTCAGGCTTCATGCCGGCTCTTTTTAAAGCGCTTTTCATACAGGAAACGGCTCCGCTGCCGTCAGGTCTGGGGGCTGTCACATGGTATCCGTCGGTGTTGTTTCCGTAGCCTGCCAGACGGCAGATAATGCGGGCGCCTCTGGCCCTGGCGTGCTCTTCTGTTTCTATTATAAGGGCTCCGCCTCCTTCTCCCATGACAAATCCGTCTCTGGCCGCGTCAAAAGGCCTGCACGCTCCTTTTGGATCGGGATTCTTTGAAAGGGCCTTGGCCTGAGACAGTGTGGACATTATTATAGGGCAGTGAGAGCTTTCTCCGCCTACGGCAAGTATTACGTCGGCCTCTTCCGAGTTGAGAAGCATGGCAGCCACACATATGGCGTCGCCTCCTGAGGAGCAAGCGGTGCTTACTGTAAAGCTGGGACCGTGTATGCCGTAGGATATGGCTATCTGAGCAGCTCCCAGGTTTCCGAGAATTTTCGGCAGGAAGCGCGGGCTGACCTTCTTCCTGCCTTCAACACTGTACTCGTATTCTGTTTCCGCCGTTATGGAGGTGCCGCTTAAAGCGGTGGCCATTACTATGCCTGTTCTGTCAGGCTCCTTTTCTATGTCAAGGCCGCTCTGCTCTATGGCTTCTCTGGCGGCCGCGTAGGCAAACTGTATAAAGATTCCAGTTTCCTTTGCCAGCTTTGGAGACATGAAGTCTCCGGGATCAAAATCCTTTACCTCTCCCGCTATGGTAACAGGGACATCCTCGTCGCTGAATCTCGATATCTTATCTATGCCGCATTTCATGTTCATGAGGCCGTCCCAGTAATTGTCAACTCCTATACCTACAGGGGTCACAGCCCCAAATCCTGTTATAACCAAATTTTTCATAGCTGTTATCATCCTTTGATTTAATCATAAAAACTTTAAATATTTTATCACAGATCAGTAGAAATGTCATCACTATTAAGAAACAAAAGACAGGATGGAGAAGGGCCTCCTCAGTTGGCACCGATATTGCTTTTAAAGAAAATAAAAAGTAAAGTGCATAATTAAATTTTAAGGGAGGAACAAAATGGCAAAGGTACAGGAAGAGATGAGAAAATACTTAAGCGACAACTCGATGGGAAAGGAGGTCCAGAGGGAAAACTTCAAGTTCATGTTCGGAGAAGAGGACTGTCATTATCCGGGAACACTTATTTCAGGCTGCAAGCTCCTTGAGAAGTGCGTGGATTTCGCCTCTGCCTTCGCAGCCAGAAGGGACGGAGGGATGAGTAATCTTTTCGCCCATATGGAGGCGGATATTCTTTACTCGGTACATACCTGCGACGTTATGGAAGTAATATGCTGGAAGGTGAAGGACGGCAATAAATCAAGAGTCATAGGCTTTGAAATGTATAAGATAGAGGAGTACGACAAGGCAAAGGATTACTTCAATATGCTCACAGAGCCTGTGCTCTGTGTAAAGGGCGAATGCGTATGCGTGCTGACAGCAGTGCCTCACGTATAAAAACCATGTATAAAAGATTCTGTCCGGCAGCTTCAGTCTGCCGGATTTTTTTGCCAAATTATGTGCAGCTTTACACAAAACAGATCAAGAAAGTGCACAGATGCACAAAAACAGGAGAGGATTTATGTCAGTGAAATAGAGAAGCACATTGTGAGTCGCCTGAAAGAAAGGGCGAAAACAGAAAATTCAATCTATTGGAAGACCTGTCAGGAGTAATTGGCATATTATTTGCCTATATTATATGTCAATAATAAGATTCTCAATTGCAATTGTGTAAGAACAGTTAAAGTCAAAAGCAAGGAAAGGATTGAGTATGGAATACGGAATAATAGTCCTGCTGCCGCCTGTTGCTGTGGTGGCGCTGGCGCTTATAACCAAAAGACCATGGGAACCGCTGCTGGCGGGGACAATCCTTTGCTATATAATCTCAGATGGCTTTGGATTTTTCTTCCCATGGCTGGATGGTCTGTACTCCATCTTTGATGAGGATGGAGTGTGGCTCATGCTCTGTGTCCTTTTTATAGGAATTTTCGGAGTACTGCTGGAAGAATCAAAGGGAACATTTGGCATAGCCAATTTAATAAGAAAAGCCGCTAAGACGGAAAAACAGAGTCTGCTGCTCGGATGGATTCTGGGAATAGTAACATTTATTGATGATTATGCTATTACCATAACGGTATCGTCAACAGTTAAGCCTCTTACGGATCCCCACAGGACTCCCAGAGAGCTGCTGGCATACGTTACCAATTCGACTGCGGCTCCTGCCTGTATTCTTATTCCTCTTTCCTCCTGGTATGTTTTCTTCGGAGGACTTATCGACAAGGAAGAGTGCATACAGGGGATTTCCGATGGATTTTCAATATACAGAGGATCCATACCTTATATGTTCTACGGCTGGGCGGCCCTGATACTTGTTCCCCTGGTAATACTTGGTATAGTGCCGAAAGTGGGGAGGATGAAAAAAGCCTATATAAGAGCAAAGGAAACAGGGGCTATATTTTCAAAGGAGAGTCAGAGGTATAACTCTATGACCGCCAAGGAGGCCTCAACTATACAGGAAGGAAATCCGCTGAATTTCATAGTTCCCATGGTTGTCGTTCTTGCGACCACTATTATTTACGGCGATCTGCTGGTGGGACTTATATGGGCTACAGCGGCTGCGGGAGCACTGTTCATTATTAACAAGACAATGACCTTCTACCAGTGGGTGGACTGCCTTTTTAAGGGCTGCGCGGATATGGCTCAGATGTTCTTTATAATGATGACAGCTCTCTTTGTAAAGACGGCCTTTGAGAATATAGGACTTGGAGAATACGTAGTAGCAAATGTGGCTCCTCTTCTTAACAGCAATACATTTCCTGTAATAGTATTTATTCTTGTGTCAGCTCTGGCCTTTTGTACGGGAAACAACTGGGGAGTACCTGCATTTACCATTCCTATGGTGCTGCCACTGGCGGTGGCATGCGACGCCAATATTTATCTCTGTACAGGAGCACTGCTGTCGGGAGCGGCCTTTGGCTGCAATGCCTGTTTCTTCTCGGACACAACGGTTCTGACGGCCAAATGCTGCGGAATAAGCAATATGGAGCATGCTCTTTCGCAGCTGCCTTACGCTGCCGCAGCCGCATCGGTAGCAGCGGTGCTGTTTCTGGTATTTGGCTTTATCGCTTAAAGAAGGTATAAAATCTTATTATGGAGGGAAAGAAAAATGAGAAAAAGCAAAGAAGATGTTTTAAAGTATTCGGAACACGCGCTGGAGGTCATTTATAAGGACTCTATGAACGAGGAGGAGCAGAAGGAGTTTACAAAGGAGGTGGCGGATAATTTCAACCATTATGTTAATCCTGGAACGCTGGAATACAGAAAGTCCGCAGCTGAGGACTTTATGTCCATTGAGTGGAAGGATGAGGCTGACGGATTCTGCGATTTAAAGGGCAGAAAATATATTGACTGGCTGGGAGGGTTCGGCGTTTTTTCCCACGGGCACAGGCATCCTAAGGTGGTAGAGGCTGTTAAGCAGCAGCTGAGCAAGCAGGCTCTGGGAAGCGCGGAGCTTTTAGATGCCAACAGATGTATGCTGGCAAAAATACTGGCGGATATAACGCCGGGAGACATGCAGTACACATTCTTTACAAGCTC
Source organism: Candidatus Allocopromorpha excrementigallinarum (assembly GCA_018714925.1). GTDB lineage: Bacteria > Bacillota > Clostridia > Peptostreptococcales > Anaerovoracaceae > Lentihominibacter > Lentihominibacter excrementigallinarum. The sequence goes on along the minus strand of DVMP01000095.1, from coordinate 8,460 downwards.
GGGAACGGAAAGCGTGGAGTGCGCCATGAAAATGGCGATGATGGCGACGGGAAGAAAATATTTCATAACGGGAACGCAGGACTTCCACGGCAAATCTCTGGGAGCGCTGTCTCTTACAGGCAAGGGAGTTTACAGGGAGCCTTTCCTGCCTCTTCTTAACGGAGTAAGGCATGTGCCTTTCGGAGATTTCGATTATCTTAAGAAAACCGTAGAGTCGATGGCATATATCGGGGAACTGCCTGCGGCCATGATATTTGAGCCGATTGAAGGAGAAATCGGCGTGATAATACCTCCTGATGATTACTTCCCTAAGGTAAGAGCCTTGTGTGATGAATACGATATACTGCTTATCGACGATGAGGTACAGACAGGTCTCGGAAGGACAGGAAAGCTCTTTGCCATAGATCACTGGGACGTAGAGCCTGATATCATATGTCTGGCAAAGGCCATGGGCGGAGGAGTGATGCCTCTGTCAGCCACAGTATCCACCAAGAGATGCTACGAGCCGTATATGTACGAAAATCCATGGATGCACAGCACAACTACGGGAGGAAATCCTCTGGCATGCGCCGCCGGCATTGCGGGAATGAACGTTCTTCTCCAGGAGGATCTGGCCTCTCAGGCCGCTGAAAAGGGCGAATATATTATGGAGAAACTGGAAGCTTTAAAGAGCAAGTTCAGCAACATCCTGATAGATGTAAGAGGAAAGGGCCTGCTGATAGTTATGGAATTCTGTGACGATGAAAAAGGATATCAGGTAGTGACGGAAATGTTCGCTAAGGGAGTTCTTTTGTCAGGAACAGAGACTAACGCTCACGCGATCAGAATAGAACCGCCTTTGACTATAACATACGAACACATTGATACAGGACTTGAAAAGCTTGAAGAGTCTCTGTCAACAGTAGCTGCCAGAGCATAGACCTGACAAAACTCTATATTTACAAAACAAGAGACTTATCTGAGGTCTCTTGTTTTTTTATGAGCCGGCAGGAGACTGGCGTTCCGCGCCGTAAAGAGGGCGTCCATTAAAATATTTAAATAATCTGAAATCCGTGCTATAATCAGTACTGTAGTCTTAAAAGCAACGGGGGAGCAGAACCATGGTAACAGAAAGCAGCCCTTACGCATCCGCAACGGAGACACCATTGTACGGATTTGCGGCCGCGGATTTAAAAAGCTGTAAAATAATATATGCGGACCCTGCTTTTTCACAGATTGTAAATCAAGGAAAGGGCGGGGAGCTAACTTCATTAGATGATTTTTTAGATAGGGACAGCCTGGAGCAGATCCACAAATGTGAAAGCAGACTGGAAATCAAAAGGGACAGATATTACTGCCTGCAGATACAGAAAGCGGAGGAGGAAGGTCTTATACTTTTAGGCATCTATGATATGAGCAAAATAACAAGGCTTGAAGAGGAAAACAGGAATCTGTTTTTGCTGAATAAACAGTTGAGAGAAGTATTTGAAATATATAATTACGACACCATATGCATAGCTGACAGCAACGGAACAGTGGAGTTCGCGGGAGAAGCATGCGCCAGACATTGCGGAATATCTCAGGAAGACATTATAGGAATGAACATGTATGATCTGGAGAGGGAAAAGCATTTCTATCCTGCGGTGACAGTAAGGGTTCTGGAATCTCAAAAGGAAGAGATAATAATGCAGGACACTAAAATAGGAGTAAAGCTCTGCACCATAGGGGTACCTGTATTTGATGAGGAAAACAGGCTTTCCAAGGTAATATCCATTTCAAGGGATTTCTCCAGGGAAATAGATATAGCCAAGAGCATGATAAAATTATCGTCTCAGGAGTATCAATCGGATGGAAAAGAGGAGGTCTCGGTTTTAACCTGTGATGAAAAGATCTACAATCTTATGGAGATGATGAAACGAGCGGCCAAGACCAACGCGACAATTATGCTTTACGGAGAAACAGGTACCGGAAAGTCTCTTTTCGCCAACTATATTCATAATCTCAGCAACAGGGCAGGTAACGCGTTTATATCGGTAAACTGCGGAGCCATACCTGAAAGCCTCATTGAGTCGGAGCTGTTCGGATATGAAAAGGGAGCTTTTACGGGAGCCAGCAGCGACGGAAAAACAGGCCTGCTGGAAAGGGCTCAGAACGGCACCGTATTCTTCGACGAGATAGGAGATCTTCCTCTGCCTCAGCAGGTGAAGCTTCTGCATGTGCTTCAGGACAGAGCCATTACAAGGGTTGGAGGCAACGAGTCCATAAAGCTTAACATACGGGTAATTGCCGCCACCAATAAGGATCTGGAAAGGATGGTTAAGGAAGGAGAATTCAGAGAGGATCTTTTTTACAGGCTTAACGTAGTTTCCTTTGAGGTTCCCAGACTCAGGGACCGAAAGGAAGATATCTTTATGCTCATAACTCATTTTATGAATAAATACAACCAGGAAAACGGAAGCTACAAGGAAATATCCGACAACGCTATTAAATATCTTTCCAATTATACGTGGCCGGGTAATATCAGAGAACTGGAAAATACCATTGAAATGCTTTGCGTAGTTACACCGGAGAACGTTATTGATGTGAAGCATCTGCCCCCTAAGTTTTTCGATAAAACAAATTATATTGATGAGAAAAAACAGTCAGTGGAGGTGAAGGGAATTTCCACACTGAAAAAAGCTACTGCGGAAATGGAAAAGCAGCTTATTGAGCTGGCCATTAAAAAGCACGACGGAAATCAGCAGAAAATCGCCGATGAGCTGGGAGTGGACAGATCCACCATAACGAGAAAGATTAACGCGTATAATCTTAAGGAGCTTAATAAAAAGTAAAAGGAAACTAGCAATAACAATCCGACAGCTGAGGAGCTGCCGGGTTTTTGTTTTTTTGTCCGATTCTTCTGTCCGGGGCTGATGGTGCGTGAATGCACAGTCTTCCCGGTGTGTGTGCATTCATGCACTCAGAGAGTGGAAAATCACCTGAAAGAAGCCCTTTGAAGCCCATTTGAGGGCACTGCAATTGGCACGGGTCTTGCTCTTTAATTGTAGCATAACAGAGGCTGCTAACGGAACAAGGAAACGGTCAGGAGGAAGAAAAGTGAAACCATTGGAAGGCATAAAAATTATTGATTTTACCCTTATACACGGAGGACCTTTAGCTACAAGACTTTTGGCGGACTTCGGAGCGGAAATCATAAAGATAGAAAGGGTTGACGGAGGAGAGCCGGGACGGCTGCTTCAGCCGAAGGACGAAAACAGCGGCAGCGGTTATTTTGCTTATCTTAACAGAGGGAAAAAAAGTATTTCTCTGGATTTAAGCAGCGATGAGGGAAAGAAAATTATATACAGACTTGCTGAAGACGCGGATGCTGTTGTAGAAAATTATCCCTATGGTGTAATGAAAAAGCACGGACTGGATTATACAAATCTGAAAAAAATTAACCCGAAAATAATATATGCCTCTCTCAGCGGATACGGGCATACAGGACCGAGAAAGGAGATGGAGCTGCTGGATGTTCAGGCTCAAAGCATGAGCGGCATCAGCAGCATTACCGGGTATCCTGATCAGGCTCCGACTCGTTCGGGGGCGGAGCTGGGCTGCCATGTGGGAGGAACTTATCTGGCCACTGCCGTTATGATAGCCCTTATAAGCAGGGAAAAGACGGGGAAGGGACAGATGATAGACGTATCCATGGTTGACAGTATACTTGCCACCATAGAAGCGGCTCCCATAGAGTATCTTATTGAGGGAACAGAACGCGAGAGAACAGGAAACGCATATCCTTCAATCTGTCCTTACGATACCTTTGATACAAATGACGGCAGCGTTTCCATAGGCGTAAGCACAGACAGACAATGGGGGCTTTTCTGCGAAGCGCTGGGGCTGGAGGAATTAATAGATGATCCGAGATACAGGACCAATGAAACAAGAGGAGCTAATTACAGAAACGGCTTAAGAGATCTGCTCCAGAGAAAAATATCGGCAATGTCAAGATTTGAGGTAGAGAAGCTTATGAAGGAAAAAAGAATTCCGTGCGGCATTGTATATGAGGTTTCTGAGGCAATGAGATCGGACACTGTAAAGGAACGCCATATGCTTATAGATGTAGAGGATCATACTATGGGGACGGTAAGAATGCCGGGACCGGCCATAAAAATAGACGGAAAAGAAGAAGAAATAACAGGGGCTCCCAGATGTGGAGAGAACACAGCTGAGTATCTTGAAAAGCTGGGATATACCCGGGATGAAATCAGAGCCATGGAGAAAAAAGGAACAGTAGGATTATTATAGGAGGATAAAAATGAAAGCACTGGAAGGAATGGTAGTTGTGGATTTTACTCAGGCCTTCAGCGGGCCCTTTTGCACTATGCAGCTTGCGGATTTCGGAGCAAGGGTAATAAAAATAGAGCGGCCCTATATAGGAGATCAGTCAAGGGAGTGGACTCCCTTTAAGGAGGGATACAGCGCTTACTACGCCTCAATTAACAGAAATAAAACAGGTGTAGCAATTGACAATGCTGCTCCCCAGGGAAAGGAAATAATAGAAAGGCTCATATCAAAGGCAGATGTTGTTGTGGAAAATTTCAAGGTGGGCACCCTCGACAAATTCGGACTGGGATACGAGGATGTCAAAAAGATAAACCCTGAAATAATATACGCTTCTATTTCGGGTTTCGGACTTACCGGATCCCTTAAAAAATCACCTGCCTACGATAACGTGATTCAGTCCGTTACGGGGATTCAGTCTGTTACAGGATTTCCGGAGGGTCCGGGGGTAAGGTGTGCCTCCGCCATAGGAGACAGCTTTACAGGTCTCAACTGCGCTTTGGCTATACTCATGGCCTACAGAAAAAAGCTGAAGACAGGAAAGGGCTCGAGGATAGATGTTTCCATGTATGATACCATCTTCAGCATTCTGGAGCTTTATATTATGGCGGACACTGTAAAGGGCGAGCATTACGGAAGAGGAGGAAATTCGGATAAATATATAGTATCACCAAGCGATGTCTACAGATGCACAGACGGGTGGTTTGCCGCAAGCGCCGCCTCAGACGAGGCTTTCTGTCAGCTGTGCCGTATCATGGACAGAGATGATCTCGCCGAGGACGAAAGGTTTATGACCAATGAAAAAAGATGTGCAAATTATCAGGAGCTTACCGATGAAATATCAAGGTTCTTTGCGGGAAAAAGCCGCCGGGAGCTGGAGGAAATTTTCAGGGATACAGAGATAATAAACGCGCCTCTTTTATCAATTCCGGAGATAATCAATCATCCTCAGACAAAGGCGAGAAATCTCATAGTGGAAGTAGAAGATCCGGGAATAGGAAAATATCCTGTTACGGGAAACCCGATGAACATGACAGAAACACCGGCTTCTTATGAAAAGGGCGCCCCGCTGATGGGACAGCATACCGGAGAGATTATGCGGGAGCTTGGATACAGCGAAGATCAGATACAGGAGCTGCTGACTAAAAGGATAATTCAGTAAAAAAGAGAAAGGGAGGGTAAGAAATCAATGAACAGGCTATTGTTTTATAACGGCCGGATCAGAACAATGGACTCTGACCGGCCTGAAGCCGAGTGTATGGCAGTTGAAGGAGAAAGGATAAGGTATCTGGGAGATCTTAAGGGAGCCCCCGGCGATGAAGAGTATGAGAAAATTGATCTTGCGGGAAGAACCATTATGCCGTCTTTCATAGACGCTCATCTTCATCTGGGAATGACAATGGATGTCTCTCTGGGGCTGGATCTGACAGAGTGCGAGACTGTTGAGGATTACCGGAAAAAAATAAAAGAGCATGTCAGAGAAAACCCCGGGGCGGAGGTGATAAAAGGCTTTGGCTGGCACGACAGAAGCTTTGGGGACAAGGGGCCTGACAAAAAAATTCTCGACGAAATAGTTTCCCATATACCTGTAGCTCTGGCTGCTGACTCTCTCCATTCCCTGTGGGTTAACTCCAGGGCTCTTGAGATGGCAGGTATAAACGCGAAAACAGAGGATCTTAAAAGCGGAAGTATAGAGCGATATCACGACGGCGAGCCATCCGGGGTCATTAAAGAAGACTGTATGACATTTATCAGCAGAGCGATTCCCGACTACAGTGTGGATCAGTACAAGAAGGTCTTTGAAGAACAGATATCTTATTTAAACACACTGGGATTTACGGGATTTTACGATGCGAAATTAGAGGTAAACTCCAACGGAATAGAGGCTTTAAAGGAGCTGGCCAGAGAAAACAAATTAAAAGGCTATATGCAGTGTGTTTATTTTATGTATCCCTTTATGGACATAGATAAGCAGATAAGCTCTTTTGTTGAGGCAAGAAAACGAGATAATATTTCCGATGGATTTTCTGTTAACTCTGTAAAGGTAATGCTGGATGGAGTGATAGAATCGAGAACCGGATATCTCAAGGAGCCGTATCTTGACAGCGACGGGAATCCCGGCAGCTACAGAGGCATTGCCGAATGGGAGCAGGAGGATCTGAATAAAGGGGTTTTTCTGGCCATGAAAAACGGATTTCAGGTGGAGGCCCACTGTATCGGCGACGGAGCTCTTGAACAGGCGATAAAGGCCTTTGAATACGCTGAGAGCCGTGGGCTGAAAGGAAGACGCAATAAGATCTCTCATATTGAGCTGGTATCCGACGGAGATACTGAGAGGATGAAGGCTCTTGAGATAGTTCCTTGTCTCAGTCCATACTGGGCACAGATGGATGATCTGTATTTCGCCATGCTTGACTTTGTAGGCAAGGAGAGAGCGGACAGAATATGGCCTGTAAATTCTCTTATCAGGGCAGGACTTATATGCTCTACAGGCAGCGATTATCCTATTACAGAGGTGCCTAATCCCTTCGTGGGAATTGAGATAGGCATGACGAGAAAAATCCCCAGGAGCTATCATCCATGGGCTGTTATGAAGCCTTTCGAAGCATATAAGCAGCTGGGGCCCGACAGCGAAAAGGCCGGTCTGTATGACATGGTAAAAATGTACACGTCGGGTTCAGCCTACAGCATGCATATGGATCATATTACAGGGTCCCTGAAGACAGGGAAAAACGCGGACTTTATTATTGCGGATAAAGATATTTTTACAGCACCTACAGAAGAAATAAGCGAGACAAAAGTTGTTTCCACATATTTTAAGGGCAGACAGGTATACGATGCCCGTGAAAGGTGAAAGGATGAACGGAGAAAGAAGAAGATTAAAGACGGGAACCGCGGTAGGATACAGTATCGCGGGAATCGCAGACGCAGGTCTGTATAATTTTGTTTTCATGTTCTTTTTATACTTTTTAACTAACGTGGCAGGGGTGCAGCCTGCATTCGCCGGGACTATAGTGCTGGTTTCCACCTTATGTGATATTTTTATAACTCCCATAGTGAGTCAGATATCCGATAATTCAAGGTCAAGGTTCGGAAGAAGAAGAATTTTTATTCTGGTGGCCGCTGTGCCTATGTTCATAGCAGCGCTGCTTATGTTTTCCGTCTTCGATATGAGCGAAGCCGCTAAAAATATTTATTATATAGTAGTTACAATAGTTTTCTGGATTACATTCGGGCTGTTTGTGGTTCCATATTATGCCCTGGCTCCCGAGCTGACAGATGTCCAGGAGGAGAGAACAAAGCTGAGAATACCTTTCCTTATATTTAACAGTCTCGGTAATCTGCTGGGAATGTCTGCTCCAATGACTATCGTAGGCTTTTTCATAACAAAGGGCTATTCCGACGCCGGGGCATGGCTGCTGCTGGTTATTATAATAGGAGGGGTCAGCTCCCTGTCCCTGATAATAACCTACTTTACCACCAAGGGAAATGAAATCCCTGTAGAGGTTCTCCCAAGTAAAAAGGAAAATGACAATATTCTGGTGGTATATGGCAGGCTTTTAAAGCTTAAGCCGACAAAATACCTGATGTTAATTACTGCTATATATATGGTGGTGTACGGTATGGTTATTTCTTCGCTTACATATTTTGTCATCTATAATTTAGGCAGAAGCGAAAGCGACGTATCCATAGCCAGTCTGCTGCTGGTGCTGGCATTGATAGTATTGTCACCTGTAGTATGCAGTCTTGCTGTAAAATTTGAAAGAAACAAGGTGCTGGCCTTCTCCATGTTCTTCGCCGCAGTCTCGAGCTTTCTCTTCAGGCTGGCGGGAATCGACAGCATACCTGTAATATGCGTATATCTCGTTCTCTTCGGCGTGGCTAACGCGGGCTACTGGGGACTGGTACAGGCTATGTTCTATGATTTGGCGGAAATATACGAGTATAAATACGGAAAACGCGTTGAGGGAGCGGCTGTGGGCCTTAACATCGTTGTACTGAAAGTGTTTACGGCTCTGGCAGCCCAGATATTGGGGATATTTCTCGAGCTGGGAAATTATGACGCCGGGCTGGAGATTCAGCCTCAGTCGGCACTGAATATGATTTACAATACCTTTACGGTAATCCCGGCAGCACTGCTTATACTGGCAGGAA
>DVMP01000094.1 GCA_018714925.1 Candidatus Allocopromorpha excrementigallinarum | reverse complement strand
TTGCCGGCCATACCCAGCATCCTCAGAATACTGAAATACCCTGATCTTGATTTCAGTATCAGTCTTATGACAAAATACGCTATGAAGAATATGGCCACTACAATGATTATTCCTATAGGCACCTGCACTATGGATACGGCTTCGCTGGTATAGGTCATGAGAGTCTGCTTTAAAGGAAGGACAGTATATCCCATTTCCTCCAGAGAGTCCTCAAGGGAGCCGATAAGCTCCGCATCCTTTGTGTACACGCTTACCTGATAATTTCCCTTCTGGAAAAGCCTGTCATAGTCTGCCTGGCTCACGTATATGGTGCCGTTAAGTCCGTCAAAATCAGACATCCCCGTCTTTGATGTAAATGTGTTTTTATTATAGGTATCTGCTATTTGAAGATCTACGGAATCGGTATAATATATATTTTCGGCCCTGACATTTATGGTCTTTCCCACAGCCCGGCTGTCATCATAGAAATTATTTACCTCTTCAGACACCAGGGCTCTTCCGGAGGCAACCCTGCTGTTGGGAACTATTCTGTACAGGGATGACCCTTCGGAGTATACCTGAGCCTTTCCGTTTATAGTGGTTGTTACGGTGCTGTTGTAATTATATGTCTCCTCAAGAAGCGTTGACATAAGCCCGCTGCTCAGGTAAATGTCTCCGCCGTACTGATAGTAGCTGCTGTCACCTCCGGCCTTATATGCTATCCCCGTTATTCTTATGGTTATTTCCTTGTCCTCGCCTATATATACGGTATAATCTCTGCCGATTATCTCGCTTCTCATATCGTCGGACATGTAGTAATCGTCTCTGTATGCCGCGAGTACAGCCTCATTTTCCGCCCGTGGCATTTCCCCTTCCACCAGCTTTCCGTCAAAGGATTCTAAAGCCAGGGGATAGGCCTCGTATGAAAAATCACCCTCCTCAATGTACAGAGGCGAATCAAGAAGTATATCGGCAGCCTCAACTCTGTCCACTCCCGATACAGCGCTGATCACCCTTATATCCTCATCTGTAAACTGAGAATTATCTCCCTTTTTAAGAATCATTCTGTTTTCGCTGTAATTATAAAAATAGTCGTTGTACCCCAGCTTTGCGGCCTCTTCGTCTCTGTGTCTGAAGGTGGTGTATTCCGATGAAACCGCCGTGGCCACAAAGAGAAAGACTATAAAAAGCAGCATGAACTTAGGGGCTATATTAAATGCGTTTCTTACCCCGAGCCTTACTATGCTTCCCGGAGATATGCTCCCCTCTCCTGCGGCTTCCTCTGTATCAGCCTTTTCCTTTGCCTCCTCGTAGACAGCTTCCGCGTGCTCCATAAGCTCCGCGGGAACCCTTCTCACCTGCTCGTCCTCAACCACCTTGCCGTCATGCATCTTTATCCTTCTGGTTACGTAAGGAGCAAACTGCTCATAATTGTGAGTAACCACAATTACCAGCTTGTCCCTGGATATTTCGCTTAAAAGCTTTACTATTCCCTCAGCCGAACTGCTGTCCAGGTTGCCTGTAGGCTCGTCGGCCACTATTATTTCCGTGTCCTTGGCCAGCGCTCTTGCTATGGAAACCCTCTGCTTCTGGCCGCCCGAAAGCTTTGACACCTTGGTTCCGCTGTAGGCCTCCAGTCCAACCTTTTTTATAATATCGGGAACCCTTGTCTTTATCTCCTTACTGCTGTATCCGTTTATAAGGAGTATAAGCTCAATATTCTGATATACAGTATAGCTGTTGACCAGATTAAAGCTCTGGAATATATTCCCTATATATTTTTTTCTGTATTTCTCAAAGTCGGCGGCAACATAGTGGCTTGTCTCTTTTCCGTCAATATACATCTCGCCTTCCTCATAGGAATCAAGGCCGGATATGACGTTGAGCAGCGTAGTCTTACCGCTTCCCGATTCTCCTGTTATAACGACAAATTCGCCAATGTCAAATTCCAGATTAACTCTGGAAAATCCACTGGCGATCATTCCCTTGCTGTAATAAAATTTTGAAACATTTTTAAGCTGTATCACTTCCCGCCGACCTCCTTTTATCCCATCGTCAAGGTTCTGCAAAGCACGCGGTTTTAGATAATTATACCATATGTCTGACTCCTTTTCTATTTGAGCCTCCCTCTATTATTTTAAGATTCGCTTAAATTTCCACCGGACTCCGCTATTCTCTCAAGGGTCTCTTTATCGGAGAAGATCTGTCTTTTCCCCTGTATTTCCATGTAATTCTCATGGCCCTTGCCTAAAACAGCTATGAGATCTCCGGCTCCGGCGTGGGCAACAGCGTATTCTATGGCTTCCCTTCTGTCATCTATCTGTCTGTAGTCAGCGCCCTTTTTCCTCAGGCCCCTGATTATATCCCTGTTTATTTCCTCAAGAGCCTCAAATCTCGGATTATCACATGTAACTATGGAAAGATCAGCCAGCTCGCCCACTGCTTCTCCCATGGCTTCACGACGCATGGCAGGTCTGTTTCCTCCGCAGCCGAAGACAGCTATTATCCTTTCCGGGCCGTATTCTCTCAGAGTTTTAAGTATGCTTCTGACGCTGACCTCATTATGAGCGTAGTCTATAACAGCTCCAAGACAGCCCGGCACCGGAATCATCTCGCTTCTTCCTCTTACCTCCGCGGTCTCAAGGCCCTCTTTAATATGCTCTTCATCCACTCCCTCCAGAATACAGACGCCCGCCGCGCCCAGGCTGTTGTAGACGGAAAAGGTTCCCGGCATATTTATCCTCGCTCTGAACTCAGCAAGCCCTCTGAGGTCAAATTCCGCGGCCAGAGCGCCCCCATCTGTAAAAAGCCTTATGTCCTCCCCGTTTATATCTCCCTTTCCCTTTAAAGAAAAAAACACCTTTCCGCAGGAGGATCCGCCGGACACAAAGCCGCTTCTCTCATCATCGGCGTTAAAGACGCCTGTGGCGCATGATCTGAAGAATTTCCTTTTGCACTCCGCATACTCCCTGAAGCTGCTGTGCTCTCCCGGTCCTATATGATCAGGGGACAGGTTGGTAAAAACACCGTAATCAAAGTTCATTCCCCCGGTTCTTTCCATCTTTATCCCCTGAGAGGAAACCTCCATTACAGCATAGGCGCAGCCTTTATCGGCCATTTTTTTCAGATACCTGTGAATATCATAGGATTCCGGCGTGGTATTGACCGATGAAAAAGCTTCGTCTCCGGCTATAATTTCCACTGTTCCCATAAGCCCTGTTTTTTTACCGCTTTTCATTAGAATATTGCGAAGTATATATGCTGTAGTGGTCTTGCCCTTTGTTCCCGTTATGCCGATAAGCTTAAGCCTTCCCGCGGGATGGCCGAAATATTCCGCCGACATTAAGGCCATTGCCCGCCTTGCCGACTCCACTTCCACAGCTGTTATTTTTTCCGGAAGCTCTCCCATGGGACAGCCCTTTTCCAGTACCACAGCAGCCGCTCCCCTTTTAAAGGCCTGGGGAATGTACCTGCTTCCTTCATCCTTCTCCCCTCTTATACATATGAAAGCATCGCCTTTTTCAACTCTTCTCGAGTCGTATTTTATATCCCTTATTTCTGTATTGTCTTCTCCTCTCAGCAGGCGGAACTCCAGCCCCTTAAGCAGCTGTTCCAGGCGCATCTCCCACACCTCCTCTACAGTCTATCTTATGTAGAGAAGGCACGTACTAGTACGGTAAGCAGTCTTCACGAAAAAACAGGGGCATGCCTGAGCACGCCCCGAGCTGA
>DVMP01000093.1 GCA_018714925.1 Candidatus Allocopromorpha excrementigallinarum | reverse complement strand
GGGTAGCGACAGGCCTGTTCATCCTGAACTTCGTACTGCTTGCAGTGATCTGATCATGTCCCAGGCACTCTCGGACAGCTTCGGTTGAATGAAAGATATGCCCTTTGAGAAATCAACGGGCATTTTTTATGTAAAGAAAACCCCCTGAAATCGCAATGGTTCCAAGGGGTTTATCCGTTGATTCTGGCGCGCCATGAGGGACTCGAACCCCCAACCTACTGATTCGTAGTCAGGCACTCTATCCAATTGAGCTAATGGCGCTTATGAAATTAACAATAGTGATTATACACCAAGACGTAATATTATGTCAATGTAAACTCAATGGCAGGCGCCTTCTTTTTCAGGTCCTGCGGCCTGTTACTCCTCCATTTTTTCTCTCATTTTTCTGAGCACCTTTTTCTCTATTCTCGACACCTGTACCTGGGATATTCCTATGACTCCCGCCGTTTCCTGCTGAGTCATATCCTTAAAGTACCTGAGAACTATTATCTGCCGCTCTCTTTCTCCCAGATCCTTTATGGCGGCCTTAAGGTCGATTATATCAACCTTCTTTGCTTCTTCGTCTGCGTAATCTCCTCCCCTGGAACCCTCGGGTATCTGGCTGTTGTCAAAGCTCTCCACATTGGCCAGAGCCTCCATGGCCTCCATTACCTCAAGTATACGTTCCGGTGAAAGTCCTGACTCTGACGACAGATAGCTTATTTTAGGACTTTTCCCGTACTTGTTGTAATACTCCTGCTGTATGTTTTTTAAATTTTTCATTTCCGTTTTAAGCTGCCGGCTTATTTTTATCTTCCCGTCATCTCTGATATATCTTTTTATTTCACCTAATATCATGGGGACCGCATAGGTGGAAAACATGACGTTAAATCCCATGTCAAATCTGTCTATAGCCTTTACCAGACCTACAAAGCCGACCTGCATCAGGTCTTCCGGTTCGTAATAACCTGACGCGTACTTCATAGCTAAGTTTTTTACAAGTCCGATGTTTTGCGCTACTATTTCCTCTCTGGCTCTTTTATCTCCGTTCTGTGCTTTTTCTATTAGTCTGTAGGTATCCTCCTTAGCCTTGGGTATGTATTTATATTCCACTTGCCGTATCCAGATACTTTGTCATGATCACCACGGTCCCCTTCCCTTTTTCCGATATGACCTTCAGCCTGTCCATAAAGCTTTCCATTACAGTGAAGCCCATTCCCGATCTCTCTTCACTGTCTCCTGTAGTAAAAAGAGGCTCCATGGCCTTTTCCACATCCTCTATGCCCACGCCGCTGTCCTCCACTCTTATTACCACCTTGCCGCCCGCAAAGATGCTGCATTCCATAATGACCCTGGCGCCGCTTCTGTCCTTTCTGTCCCTGTATCCGTGAATTATGCTGTTGCTCACAGCCTCTGAAACAGCCGTTTTAATTTCAGTCAGCTCCTCAACAGTAGGATCCAGAGCCATTACAAAGGCCGCCGCCGCGCCTCTGGCAAATGACTCGTTTTCCGCCAGAGCGCTGAATTCCATCTTCATTACATTGTCCATATATTAAACCTCCATGGAAATTTGTTCCTGTCCGTCAAGGAGGCTCAGAGCCTCCTTCACATCTGACGCCTTTTCAACAAGAGAAAATACTCCCGCCATATCGAGAACCTTTTCAATATAGGAGGAACAGCCCGAGACGCATATCCTTCCCCCTTTTCTGACAAGCCTTTTATATCTCCCCAGCACCACGCCTATACCTGAGCTGTCCATAAAAGCCACCTCTGAAAAATCCATTACAAGATTAAGGCAGCCGAAATTCTTCATGGACTCATCTGTCTCGGCTCTTAATGTCGATGCCGTGTGATGATCTATGTCTCCTTTTACCGCGGCTACGAGCGTCTGTCCCGAAGCCTTGAAAATTACCTCCACACAAAAACCCCCTTCTGAAAAAGACTACATTAAGATTATATCTCTTCATCAGGGGGCTTGTCCTTAAGAGAAAAAGGCGTTATACTTCTAGTTTTGTCTTTTAAGCCGGATATATGTCGATTACTTCCTCCGATTCCACAGCCCTGTCTATCAGAGCCTCGCAGTCCAGCCTGCTTTCTGAAGCCAGTATCTTATCAAGCTTCGGCTTTGTAACGGGATGCTTCGGCAGAAATACTGTACAGCAGTCTTCATATGGTCTTATGGAAACCTCATAGGTTCCTATTTCCTGAGCCTTATCCATTATATCCACCTTGTCCAGGCCTATGAGAGGCCTCATTACAGGAATCGACACGGAAGCGTCAGTCACACACAGCGCTTCCGCTGTCTGACTGGCTACCTGACCCAGATTCTCACCTGTTATAAGCATACCGCAGCCTGTATTTTTCGCGATTTTTTCCCCTATGCGCATCATGAATCTTCGCACCAGTATCGTTGTTTCCTCCTCAGGGCAGTTTTCAACGATCTTCTCCTGTACAGGCAGAAGATTTATCACATGGAGCCTGAACCTTCCGCAGTAAACCGCCAGAAGGCCGGCCAGCTCCTCCACCTTTTCCTGCGCTCTCTGGCTTGTGTAGGGGTAGGAATGAAAATGAACGGCTTCTATCATCATTCCTCTCTTTGCCATCATCCATGTGGCCACAGGAGAGTCTATTCCTCCCGAAAGGAGTGAAAGTCCCTTTCCGTTGGTGCCCAGAGGAAGGCCTCCGAAGCCTGGAATTTTATCCTGGTATACGTATGATTTGCCATGGCGCACATCTACGTATAAAAGACAGTCAGGGTTATGGACATCCACCTTAAGCACACCGCAGCCTTTGAGAACAGCGGCGCCTATCTGCCTTCCTATATCAGGTGATTTTACGGGGAAATTTTTATCGGCTCTCTTTGCTTCCACCTTAAAGGTTTTTATTCCCCTGTCATCTATAACCTTTTTCATGTAATCGACTGCTGTTTTCCCTATGGCTTCCATGGTGCTCTCGCATTCGGCGGCGGGGCTTATGGAGGCCACTCCGAAAACCTTTGAAATTTCCTTTAATATAAGCTTTTCGTCTATCTGTGAATCAGCACGCACGAAAATAAGGCCTTCATGTCTTTTTACGCTTATATCTCCCAGCCTCTTCAGAAGCTTCTTTATTCTGTCCGCGAGCATTCTCTCAAAGTAAGGCTTGTTCATTCCCTTAAGAGCCGTCTCCCCGCATCTTACTATAAAAATCTGTTCTTTTTTCATTTCCTCACTCATTGTCTTCTCTCCCATACGATGTTTCTATCTGAAGCTTCCGAGACGCCTGAACCTTCTTACAGCCGCCGCTGTCTTTTCAACGACCTCTCCCATCTCTTCTCCGGTGTTAAATCTGCCGAAGCTGAACCGGATCGCGCCCTCTATCCGCTTTTCCTTTAAGCCCATGGCCTTCAGCACATGGCTCCGGCCCTTTTTATTGGAAGAACAGGCTGAGCCCGTTGATACGTATGTGCCTTCCTGCTCAAGTGTGTGAAGGATTACCTCTCCCCTTGTGTTCTCAAAGGAGATGTTTAAAAGAGACGGACAGCAGTCTCCCGCCTCCTCGCCGGGCATTTCCGGACTGTTTATCAGCACTCCGTCGAGAGCGTCTCTCAGCCCTTCGAGCAGGCTTTTCCTCAGAGAAGACAGACGCTTCATCTCCTCTTCTTTTGCGGCGGCAGTCATTTCCGCGGCCAGCCCGAAGCCCGCTATTGCCGGAACGTTTTCCGTACCGGATCTCATGCCCTGCTCCTGGCCGCCGCCCTCCAGAAGAGGCTCCACATGTATTCCCTTTCTCACAAAGAGGGCCCCGGAGCCCTTGGGCCCGTGAATCTTATGTCCGCTTACGGATATAAGATCCGCCTCCCCGGGCAGCTCCAGCTTTCCAAAGCTCTGTACAGCGTCGCAGTGAAATACTCCCGGAGAATTCTTTCTTTTCATTATCTCCTTTACATATTTTACCGGCATCACTGTTCCCGTCTCGTTGTTGACATGCATGATACTGACTATTATTGTATCGGCGTTAACAGCCTCTTCAATCTGCTCAGGCCTTATGCCGCACTTTTCGTCAACGTTCAGACAGACCACATCAAAGCCTTCTCTTTCCAGCCGCCTGCAGCATTGCAGAACAGCGGGATGCTCCACACTTGAGATGACTATTCTGTTTCCCTGCCTTTTAAGAGCCCTGGCCGCGCCCATGAGAGCCATATTGTCGGCCTCTGTACCGCCGGAGGTGAAATAAATATCCCCTTCCCCCGCGTTCATGGCTTCCTTAACCTGTTTTCTCGCTTTTCTTACAGCCCTTTCACTGTCCACTCCCAACTGATAAAGAGAGGAGGGGTTTCCGAAGTCCTCCTCCATGTATCTTACCATTATCTCCGTAACTTCCCTGTACTGCTTTGTCGTAGCGCTGTTGTCAAGGTATATCATTTTTTCTCCCATATAAAAGGCGGATCTGAAATCCGCCTAAAACAAAACAAACTATTTCGCGTAATCCACAGCCCGTGTTTCTCTTACCACGTTTACCTTTATCTGTCCCGGGTATTCAAGCTCGGATTCTATCCTCTTGGAAATATCTCTCGCCAGAAGAGCTATGGAATCATCGCTTACTTCATCAGGCTTGGCGATTATTCTTATCTCCCTTCCCGCCTGTATTGCAAAGGATTTCTCTACGCCTTCCGTGGTATTGGCTATCTCCTCCAGCTTCTGGAGCCGTTTTATATAGGATTCCAGAGTTTCCCTTCTAGCTCCCGGTCTCGCCGCGGAAAGAGCGTCGGCCGCGGCTATGAGCACCGCTTCAGCCGATTTGGGCTCGTAATCGCCGTGATGAGCCGCCATACCGTTTATTACGGCTTCGGATTCCTTGTACTTCCTCAGCACCTCTATACCTATATCCACATGGGTTCCTTCTCTTTCATGGTCCAAAGCCTTTCCTATGTCGTGAAGGAGGCCCGCTCTTTTGGCAAGGGTTACATCCAGCCCCAGCTCGCCGGCCATAAGACCAGCCAGATGTGCTACCTCCACGGAATGCTTCAGTACGTTCTGTCCGTATGACGTTCTGTATTTAAGCCTTCCCAGAAGCTTTACAAGCTCAGGATGAAGGTTGTGTATACCTACCTCAAAGGTGGCCTGCTCGCCCTCCTCCTTGATAATGGCGTTAACCTCCCTTTCGGACTTTTCCACCATCTCTTCTATTCTCGCCGGATGTATTCTTCCGTCAACTATGAGCTTTTCAAGAGAGAGCCTCGCGATTTCCCTTCTTACGGGATCAAAGCCGGAAAGAATAACCGCCTCGGGAGTATCGTCTATAATAAGATCTATTCCCGTAAGAGTTTCTATGGCCCTGATGTTTCGTCCCTCTCGTCCTATTATCCTTCCCTTCATCTCGTCATTGGGAAGAGGCACCACCGATACGGTGGATTCCGCCACATGATCCGCGGCGCATCTCTGAATGGCCCCCGTTATTATCTCCTTGGCCTTCTTATCGGCATCCTCCTTGGCCCTGCTCTCTATTTCCTTGTAAAGAGCCGCCGCGTCGCTTCTGGCCTCTTTTTCCACCTTTCTCAGAATAATATCCTTGGCTTCATCAGTAGAGTAGCCGGATATTTTTTCAAGCTCCTCCAGCTGCTTCTTCAGCAGGTTGTCCATTTCATGCTGCTTGTTTGTGATGCTTCTTTCTTTGTTTGTTATGCTTTCTTCCTTTTTTTCAATATTTTCAAGTTTTCTGTCTATGGATTCTTCCTTTTGTATCAGTCTCCTTTCGGATTTCTGTATCTCGTTTCTTCTCTCCCTTATCTCCTTTTCAACTTCGTTTCTCTGCCTGTGAGCCTCCTCCTTTGCCTCGAGAACCATTTCCTTTTTCAGGGTTTCCGCTCTGTTCTCCGCATCCAGTATAAGGTTTTTGGCCTTTTGCTCAGCATTTCCTATAGTCTTCTCGCCAATGGATTTTCTTAATATATATCCAGCCAGCAGCCCAACTATGAGCGCCACAAGCGCAACAATTACCGCTATAACGATCTGTGGCATATAGCTGTCCCTCCTTTTCTTCAGTTTTCAATCTTTATGATCAAATTCGAGTTACTTGTAAATATTAAACAATTACAGTTAAAGT
>DVMP01000092.1 GCA_018714925.1 Candidatus Allocopromorpha excrementigallinarum | reverse complement strand
TTATAACTATATTCTGCCGGGGAGAAAAGCAAAAAAAAAATTTTGTATAAAGGGAGGTCCAGGCACAGGAAAATCCACCTTTATGAAGGATATAGGAAGGTATTTTCTCAATAAGGGAGAGGACGTGGACCTTATGTGGTGCTCCTCGGATCCCGATTCCCTTGACGGGATAATTCTGAAGGAGAGACGAACAGCAGTTGTAGACGGCACGGCTCCTCACGTTACGGATCCGCAGGATCCGGGAGCCGCGGATGTTATTTTAAATTTCGGAGATTTCTGGGACGCAAAGGGACTTGAGGCAGGGAAGGACGAGATACGCCGCGCCAATGAGAAAATAAGCGGGTATTTCAGCAGAGCCTACGGCTTTTTAGGCTGCGTTAAATGCCAGTACGATTTTCTGGGAGAGCTTATAATGGAAAGCATTAGGGATGAAAGCCTTCTGGAAATGAAGAATATGATTTTTACCAGGCTTGAGGGAATATCGCCTCTCAGGAGAAGAGAACGCGGTATTCGCAGGGATATTATCATGGGAAAAGGAGCCGAGAGAGGAGAGGTAAAAAGATGCTTCGCGGGAGCCATAACACCAAAGGGAATAAAAAGCGGGCTTGATTCTCTGACAGAGGGCATGGAAAATATAATAGCTATAGAAGCGCCGGCGGGCTTCAGAGGTGAGGAGCTTTTGTCCCGGGTATCGGAGAAGGGAAGAGACGCGGGAATATATACCGAGGAGTATTACTGCCCTGTGGATCCGGAGAAAAAGCTGGAGCATGTGATTTTTCCGGAGATAAAGACAGCCGTAATAACGGAAAACAGATACCACAGAGCAGGCGCTGAGAAAAAACAGGGAAAGGTATTCAGAATAGACGCGGTCTCCATGGTTAAGGGTGATGAAGACAGCCTTCTGCTGAGAGAGGAGCTTGAAAGGGAGAGCGAAAGATATATTAAGCGTGCCGTGGATTTCCTTAAAAAGGCCAAGGCGGAGCATGACAGGCTGGAGGAATACTACGTTGACAGCATGGATTTCAAAAGACTGGAGGAATTAAAGAACAAAGTGATTGCAACCATTGAAGAGGATGTACTATAATTAGCCTGGAAGTAAAGGACAGGATTTTAAAACAGGGGATATGAAGCATATGAACAAAGCGGTTAAAGTAATTATATTCGGATTGTTTTCAGCTGTAATGGGCGCCGCCGCGGGAGCGGTCGTTTGGCTGGTTCTTCAGCTGATGAACTGGGGAATTTATTTTATATGGGATTACCTGCCTGAGGCGCTGGGAACGGGAAGATCCCTTGTGTACAATACGGCCGTCTGTCTGACGGGAGGTCTTTTGACAGGTCTCTGGCAGAGGAGATACGGTATTCTTCCCGATGATCTTGAAACTGTAATGGGAAGAATAAAGAAGGAGGGAAAATATCCCTATGACAGACTTCACATAATAGCCGTGGCGGCGCTTCTGCCTCTTATATTCGGAGGAGCCCTGGGGCCGGAAGCGGGCCTTTCAGGTCTCATAGCGGGTCTGTGCTGCCTTATAAGCGACAGGCTCAAGCAGAAGGGAGACGAGGCGGCTGCTCTGGCGGAAACAGGTATAGCGGCCACTCTGGGAGTGATTTTCAATTCACCTCTCTTCGGCATCATAGATAATCTGGAGCCTGACGGCAGAGAGGAAAAATACAGAAAAAAGCTGGCGGATAAAAAGACGAGAATATTTCTCTACGTAATGGGAGTAGCGGGAGGAATGGCGGCCATGAGCCTTATGAAAAGGATTACAGGCAGCGAAGGAGGTCTTCCGCGGTTTGACGCGGGACATGAGACGGGATTTGATCAGTGGAAGTGGCTGCCGGTTTTTCTTGCCGCGGGCATCCTCATGGGACTTTTTTCCATGGCAGTAGGAAAAATTACAGAAAAAACAGGGGAGAGGATCAGGGAGCACAGGATAATAAGCTGTATGACCGCCGGACTGATCCTCGGCGTTACAGGCTTTTTCCTTCCTCTTTCGATGTTTTCAGGCGAGCATGATATGGGACTGCTCATAGAAGGCTGGAGGGACTATTCCGCGGCGATTTTAATACTGTCGGCAATAGGCAAGATCTTTCTCGTTAATCTCTGCATAGATCTGGGATGGCGGGGAGGAAGCATATTCCCTGTGATTTTCTCGGGAACGGCAATGGGATTCGCGGCAGCCATGATAACAGGAGCCGACGGCGCCTTTGCCGTAGCCGTAACGGCGGCGGCTTTATGCGGGTATACTATGAGAAAGCCCGCCACGGTTATAGCGGTGCTGCTATTGTGCTTTCCGGTAACCTATATACTGCCCCTTGCAGCGGCCGCAATCGCGGCCTCAAAGGTACCTGTGCCGAAGCCTTTAAAAAAGCATCATTGAGAATATTCCAGCGGTTATCAGCCGTCCCGGAAGCTGTGTCTTCCGGGGCGGCTTTTCCGTTTGCTTAAAATACGCCTCATGTATAAATAGGAGAAATGTGCCAATAATACCTGTGAGGTGAAATATATGTTCAGAGATATGAGAAGGATAAAAATGAGAAGACGAATCGGGGCGGCTCTTTTGGGGGCAGCCGTCCTTACCGCGGGGATATGGCTTAATTACAGCAGGGGAACGGAGGAGGACACAGAGGAAGCGGCCCGCAGCGTACAGGTTGAGGAAAGCCGGGAGCAGGATGAAAAAAAGACGTCAGAGACAGAGGAAAATAAAAAAGAGGATGAAAATACAGGAACGGAAACAGCCCCTGAGTCATATTTAATAAAAGAGGTTGACGGCGTCGTCAAGGTGTTTCTGTGTGACGGGGAGGGAAATGAGGAGCTTTATCTTATAACCTCCATACCATTTGAGCTTCTTTCGGAAAGCGATCAGAAGCTCTTTGAAGAGGGCGTTTATATGGAGACGGAAGACGATCTGGGCAATTTTCTCGAAAACTTCGACAGTTAGGGGGCTTTAAATGAAGGAGACCATAAAAAAGGGGACGCTGATACTGTGCGGACTGCTTATAGCCATAGGCGTGGCGGGCAAGGTCCTTCCCCAGGAGGGAAATCCCGCGGCAGCGCCTGTGGTGGCGGAGAAGGTTCTTGTTCCGGGAGGACAGTCTGTAGGAGTTAAAATGGACGTGAGAGGCGTCCTTATAGTAGGTCTCGAGGAAATAGAAGGAAAGAACGGTGAAAAGGTGAATCCCGGGCTTTTAAGCGGTCTTCAGATCGGAGACATAATAATGGAGATAAACGGGACGGAGGTTTACAGAGCCGAAGAGGTTCAGTCCCTTGTCAACGAAGCCAGGGACACGGTAAAGCTCAAGGTAAAGAGAAATCAGCGTATCTTTACGGTCAGCATAAGCCCTGTGGAATCAGGTGAGGACGGTCTGTACAAGCTGGGTATATGGGTAAAGGACAAGACGGCAGGCATCGGCACCCTTACCTATTACGATCCTTCAAATTCCACATTCGGAGCATTGGGTCACGGTATAGTCGATCCTGAGACCAACTCCATTCTCTCCGTTGAAGCGGGAGTTCTTCTTCAGTCGCAGGTACAGGAGGTAAGCGAGGGAAAAAACGGAGATCCCGGGGAAATACGGGGGATTTTCTATCACACCAGCGACCCTCTGGGAAAGCTTGAAAAGAACAACGGCTTCGGCGTCTTCGGCACAGCCTATGATCCTATAGAAAACCCTCTCTACGAAAAGCCCATAGCCGTGGGCACAAGGGATCAGGTGGAGCTGGGAAGGGCTTATATTCTCTCAACTCTTTCCGATAATGAGATAAAGAGGTTTGAAATAGAAATAGAGAAAATAGAGGAGCAGGACTCGCCGGAGGACAAGAGCATGGTTATAAGGGTAACAGACGAAGAACTGCTGGAGGAAAGCGGA
The DNA here is from genome assembly GCA_018714925.1 of Candidatus Allocopromorpha excrementigallinarum. Classification (GTDB taxonomy): domain Bacteria; phylum Bacillota; class Clostridia; order Peptostreptococcales; family Anaerovoracaceae; genus Lentihominibacter; species Lentihominibacter excrementigallinarum. Next base: position 324 of record DVMP01000092.1, on the reverse strand, counting down.
GGCATAGTTCAGGGAATGAGCGGAAGCCCCATAATACAAAACGACAGAATAATAGGAGCGGTCACTCATGTGTTTTTAAAGGACCCGCAGCGAGGATACGGGATATTCATCGAATGGATGCTTGAGGAATCGAACCTTGTCGAAAAATAAAGTAAATTGTATTTCGGATTTCGTTGATAATTTGAAGGAAATATCTAAAAATAATGATGTGGCCTTAAACCGCCACAGATCATCAATTTATTAAATATTATTTAGATACAGGCACAGCTGCTGCCGAAAAACGTTGTATGAGAGGAAACAGCGAAAGGAGAGAAAAAATGAAGA